>CAZMBM010000046.1:0-15940 GCA_964564475.1 uncultured Flavobacteriaceae bacterium
AGCGAGCGTATTAATGACCTTGTAATTCGTCAGTTCGAGTGCTCATACCGAAGGGATGAGTGTATCGAGAACCCTTCACCTTTATTTAATTTCATTAAAGTATTGTTATTCTAAAATTATTACTGTCAAACATAAATCAAAATTCATCATTCATCAATGAACAAGAGCTTGCCTTAAAATACTTACCGGATGCAGGGCCAGACGTGCGGTACCGTCTTTTATTTGATGCCGACAACTGGTACCGTTGGCTGCAATGATAATATCCTTTGAAAGTGGCCGAATTTTTTTAAACAAACTGTCTTCGCCAATTTGCATACTGATGTCGTAATGTTCTTTTTCGTAACCAAACGAACCCGCCATACCACAACAACCGCTAGCTAAAATGGTAACCTTATAATTTGTGGGAATTGACAGCATTTCAAAGCTAAAATGACTACTGCTCAAGGCTTTTTGGTGGCAGTGGGTATGCACTTTTACAATTTTGTGTGCACTTGTAAATTGTGCCGATGTTATACGGCCTTTTTTAAATTCAGCAGCGATAAATTCTTCTATAGTAAAACAGTTTTTGGCGAGTGTTTGAGCGGCCTTTTTATCTGTTGCCAAACGTATGTATTCATCTCTAAAACTCAATATAGCCGAAGGCTCCAGACCTATTAAAGGTGTTTTGCTATCAATTAAATCTTTAAATAAAGTTACATTTGTGTCTGCATACGATTTAGCAATATCCAACAAGCCTTTAGAAATGGCACTGCGACCACTTTCTGCGTGCGATACTGTTTTAACCTTGTAATTTAACGCTTCTAGTAAGTGTATGGCATCTTTACCCACGCTGACGTCATAAAAATTTGTGAATTCATCATTAAAAAGATACACTGTTTTAATGGTTTTCTCCTTTTTTACCCGATATTTTTTAAGCCACTGTTTAAAAGTTGTTTGCGCTATTGGTGGTACCGTCCGTTGTTTGGCAATACCCAAAAATGTTTTAGACAGGTTTGTATTAGATAAAATATTGGCTATAAAAGCAGCTTTACCCACTTTAGCGGCCATTGAGGCATTGTTGGCAAACAATCGCGTCCTAAAGTCGGGTGTGTTTTCTTTTTGATATTGGTATAAAAATTCGGCTTTAAGCGTTGCCACATCAACATTGCTGGGACATTCGGTAGCGCAAGCTTTGCAACTCAGACATAAATCAAAAACCTGCTTTAGTTCGTGATGGTTAAATTTATTGGTTTTGTTAGAATTCGTTAAAAATTCTCGCAAAGCATTGGCACGTCCCCGTGTGGTATCTTTTTCGTCTTTTGTAGCGCGGTAACTGGGACACATCACACCACCGGCCGCTACGGGTTTGCGGCAGTCGCCCGAACCATTACATTTTTCGGCGGCCCGTAAAATACCTTGCGAATCTGTAAAATCGAGAAGGGTTTCTATTTCGGGTTCTTCCCTTTCGGGGATGTAGCGCAGGTTGTCATCCATTTTAAAGGAGTTGACAATTTTACCGGGATTTAAAATATTAGCGGGGTCAAAAACCTGTTTAATTCGTTTGAGTAATGCGTAATTTTTGTCGCCAATCATCATCGGGATAAATTCAGCCCGTACAATACCGTCGCCGTGTTCGCCACTAAACGAACCACCATAACTTTTTACCAACTGTGCTGTTTTTGTAGTGAGGGTTCTAAATAGTTTAACGTCGGCTTTCTTTTTAAGGTTGAGAATGGGACGGAGGTGCAATTCGCCGCCTCCTGCATGGGCATAATAAACAGCCTGTTGTTTGTAAGCGTCCATCATTTGGGAAAAGGCGTCAATGTAATGCGACAAGTCTTTAAGCGTAACGGCTGTATCTTCTATGCAGGCTACGGCTTTTTTATCGCCCACAATATTCCCTAAAAGCCCTAAACCGGCTTTGCGCAGATTGCCTAATTTGTCTATATCATCGCCTTCTAAAATAGGGTAGTGGTAGCCAAAACCGGCGGTTTTTAAATCGGCTACTAAGGCTTTGGCCCGTTTTAAGCTTTCTTCTTTACTGTTTGTAGCAATTTCCAGCATCAAAATAGCCCCGGGATCGCCCTGAATAAAAAAACGGTTTTTGGCTTGTTCTCGGTTGTTTTTGGTACAGTCTAAAATGGTTTTGTCCATCAGCTCGCAGGTGTACAAATCGTGTGTCATAGCCACAACTACGGCTTTTAAACTTTCGGGTACCGATTTAAAATGTGCGCCAATCATCACATTTTCCGGTGGGGGAAGCCTGTCTAATTGCAATGTAATTTCTGTACTAAAAGCTAAAGTTCCTTCACTACCACAGAGTAATTTGGCCACATTGACAGCGTCATTATTGCCGCCAAAAAGTTTAAAATCAAGTAAAGCATCTACGGCATAACCGGTGTTGCGTCTGTGGATTTCGGGTTTGGGAAATTCTCTTTTTATCTCTTGTTGGATGTCTTTTTGTGATAGTTCTTCTTTTAAACGACGATAAATGGCATTTTCTAACGTGTTTCCGGTACATTTTTCATCGAAAGTACTTGTGCCAATTGTTTTAAAGATAGTTTCAGAGCCATCGCTTAAAACGGTTTTTAAACTTATAATTTTATCGCGGGTAACACCGTATTTTATAGAGCTAGTGCCCGATGAATTGTTGCCCACCATACCGCCCATCATACAACGGTTAGAGGTCGATGTGTTCGGGCCAAAAAACAAGCCGTAGGGTTTTAAAAAACGGTTTAAATCGTCGCGAATAACCCCGGGTTGTATGCATACCGTTTTACGGGCTTCGTCAAAAGCCAATATTTTAGTAAAATATTTTGAAGTATCTACTACAATACCGTCGCCAACACATTGGCCGGCCAAAGAAGTACCGGCGGTACGCGGTATGAGTCCTATGCGGTGTTGTCTGGCAAAAGCCAACAATTTCTTGATATCGTTAACCGATTTTGGAAAGGCTACCGCCAAAGGCAGTTTTCTGTAAACGGATGCATCAGTGGCGTAAAGCGATTTGTACAGGATGTCAAACTGTAAGGTACCGTCTAAATTATTGGCGAGTTCGTTTAATAAACCGGTCGTCATAATTAAGACACAACTTGGCCGTTTTTACATGCCTTGCCGACTTTAAGTAACACAATAGCGCCTTTGTCATCGGGGACACCCAGTACCAAACAATCGCTAAAAAAATGGGCTATTTGTTTGGGCTTAAAATTTACAACCGCAATAATTTGACGCTTTAAAAGGTCTTTTTTAGTGTAATTCTCGGTGATTTGCGCGCTCGATTGTTTGATGCCCAAGTCTCCGAAATCAATTTTTAATTGGTAGGCCGGTTTGCGGGCTTTTGGGAAATCGTTGACATCTATAATAGTCCCAACGCGTAAATCGAGTTTGCTAAAAGCGTCAAATGAAATACTTTCTGTCATGACTTAACCGAATATTTTTTTCATAACCCAAGCGGGACCAATCAATAAAAATTGTAAATCTTTAAAAAAAGAAGGCTTGACACCTTCAACATGATGACCGTAAAATTGGCCAATCCACGCTACGACAAAAATAGCAATAGAGCTGTATAAAAGCGGTGCATTTTGCCCTAAATAATAATTCAAAAAGATGCTTAAAGCAGATAGAATAAGCATTTTAATAGCCGTAGCGATTGATAATCTGATGTAAAAAATAAGCAATAAAATAACCAATACTGTTGCCCAATTTTCTATATATGGATTATTAAAAGGGAGTTTATTTTCTAAAAAGCCTGTAGGGATACTCATAAACATACCGATAATCGCAAAAAAGATAGCCGGTACACAAATAAAATGAATGCGTTGGTTTGTTTTGTTTTGATGGCTCACCGCATAATCGGCATACCACTGTTCGAGTGATTTCATAGTTAAATAAGTTAAGGCTTAAAACTACGAAAAATTTTAAAATATAGATTAGTTTGATTAGTTTTAAGCCTAAAATTATAAATGACGGCAACCGCTTCAAATATGTTGGCTTTAGGGACTAAAGCGCCCTCTTTTAATTTGTTAGACACTGTTTCTCAAAAGCTTGTGTCATTAAAAGATTTAAAGGGTGCCAAAGCAACAGTTGTTATGTTTATCTGTAACCACTGCCCATTTGTGTTGCATGTCAATGATAAACTGGTAGAACTTGCGCATTTTTACAAAGAAAAAGGGGTTAACTTTATAGCCATTTCATCAAATGATGTTGTAAATTACCCACAAGACAGTCCGGATTTAATGACGCTTCAAGCCCAAAAACTAAAGTATCCTTTTCCGTATCTATACGATGCTACACAACAAGTAGCTAAAGCCTATCAAGCGGCTTGCACACCCGATTTTTTTGTTTTTAAGAGTGATTTAAAACTCGCTTATCGCGGACAATTTGACGATTCGCGACCGGGCAACGGTATTCCGGTAACAGGAAAAGATTTGTGTAGAGCTTTAGATCTTATTTTACAAAATAAACCGGTTGATTTTAAACAAAAACCCAGCATAGGCTGTAATATTAAGTGGAAGTAAATGAAGATTAAGCTCGTAGCCGTCGGCAAGACTGATAACAAACACTTGCAACAACTTATAAACGATTATCAAAGTCGCTTAAAGCATTATATAGGTTTTGACTTTCTGGTAATTCCCGATGTTAAAAACACCAAGAATTTACGTGAATCGCAACAAAAAGAAAAAGAAGGCGAGGCTATTTTAAAGCAATTACAACCGAGTGATCAACTGTTGTTGCTTGACGAAAACGGTAAATCGTATAGTTCTATAGAATTTTCTAAACTATTGCAAAAAAAAATGCTGAGTGGTTGCAAACAATTGGTTTTTGTTATAGGCGGGCCTTATGGTTTTTCTGAAGCTGTTTATAAAAGAGCCCATGGTAAAATGGCTTTATCGGCTATGACCTTTTCGCATCAAATGGTACGCTTATTTGCGGTAGAACAATTGTATCGTGCTTTTACCATTATTAAAAATGAACCCTACCATCATCAATAAAATTTTTGATTTGAGATTTTTGATTGACGATTTTAAAAACAAACGGTTTAATAATGAACTTAAACCTAAACCAATTTTACTATTTTTGATAACGAACAATTAATTAAAAACAGTTAATATTAATCGGGGATGTTCATTATTGTCACCCTGAGTTATGTCACCCTGAACGCTGTCGAAGGGTATTTTACCATAAACCCCAAATCTTTAATTCAATGAAAATCGTTTTTGCCACTAATAACCCGCATAAATTAGCCGAAGTAAGGGCTTTATTATCCCAACATTGTATAATGAGTTTACAAGACATTGGTTGTTTTGAAGATATTCCGGAAACACAGCCTACAATTAAGGCTAATGCTATTCAGAAAGCCGAATATGTGACTGATAAATACGGCTATTACTGCTTTGCAGACGATACAGGACTTGAAGTTGAAGCGCTAAACGGTGCACCGGGGGTTTATTCGGCCCGTTATGCCGGCCCCGATTGTAAGGCACAAGAGAATGTTAAAAAATTATTAGCCGCTTTAAAAAGTACGACAAATAGAGCCGCACGGTTTAAAACAGTTGTCGCTTTAACCACCCAAACGCATACCAAAACATTTGAGGGCATTTGCAAGGGGACAATTTTAACCAAAAATTATGGCGATAAAGGTTTTGGATACGACCCTGTATTTAAACCCGAGGGCTACAGCAAAACATTTGCCCAGATGACGCAAGAAGAAAAAGCGGTTATAAGCCATAGAGGTAAAGCCATAAGATTGCTTATTGACTATTTAGAAACTAACTAAAACCGGAGCTATGAATATATTCGAAAAACACGATTACGAAGCCTTGCGACAACGTCTTCAAAATTTTGATAAAACAGCCGAACGGCAATGGGGATGCTTGACCCACGAACAGATGTTAGCCCACTGCACCAAAGCTTTAAAAGTGGCGACCACCGTTTATAAACGCCAGTATTTTATAGGTAAGTTATTCGGAAAAATGATAGTCAAAAATATTTTGAGTAATAGATACGAAATGAAAAAAAGTATTAAATCGTCTAAAAAACTCTTTGAAACCCATCCCAAATCTTTTGATGAAGAAAAAGAGATTCTTTTAAAAACTCTTAAAGCGTTTTACGAAAACGGCCCCGATTTTTATGAAAACAAACTGCACCCCTTTTTTGGACGCTTACCGTTAGATGTGTGGAATACTTTAACATACAAGCATTTAAGCCATCATCTAAGACAGTTTTCAAGTTAAAAAAATGATACGATGACTTAAAAAGTCATCGTATCATTAAAAATATTTTAGTTGACAGACACCAAAGCCACTTTAAAAATAAGGGGGGCATTGGGTGGAATAACGCCTCCGGCGCCACGGCTGCCATACGCCAAATCGGACGGAATGACAAAAGTGGCTTCTTCGCCTACTTTTAACAATTGGATGCCCTCATCCCAACCGGTTATAACCTGCCCGATACCTAATGTGAAATCTATGGGTTGGTTGCGTTGGAAAGAAGAGTCGAAAACCTGTCCGTTAAGTAATTTCCCTTCGTAGTGTACAGACACTTTTGCACCTTTTGTGGCGGCTTTTCCTGTTGTTTTCTTAGTGATATTATAAAACAAGCCGGTTCCAGTTTTCTCAAAACCTTCGGTCATGGCGGCCAATTCTTTTTCGGCTTCTTTTTTAGCATCGGCCTCGCGTTGTGCACGTGCGCCTTCAAAAGTTCTAAAAGCTTCAATGGCGTTAAAATTTTTGGCTTTTTCGCCTACGCGAATAATGTCAACGCTATCCATGATAGTGTCTTTGGTAATGCTATCAACCACATCTTGTCCTTCAACCACATGACCAAAAACGGTGTGCTTGCCGTCTAACCAATCGGTGGCTGTATGTGTGATAAAAAATTGCGAACCGTTGGTGCCGGGACCGGCATTAGCCATCGATAAAATACCGGGGCGGTTGTGTTTTAAATCGGGATGAAATTCGTCTTCAAATTTATAACCCGGATTACCCGTGCCGGTGCCTTGCGGACAACCTGCTTGTACCATAAAATTATCAATAACACGATGAAATTTAAGGCCATTGTAATAAGGAGTGCCTTGTGGTTTAACACTGTTTTCCATAGTGCCTTCGGCCAGTGCAACAAAGTTACCAACGGTGCCGGGTGTTTTTTCGAATTCTAGGGACAGTAAAATAGCCCCTTTAGTTGTATTTATTTTTGCGTATAAGCCGTCATTCATAATAAAAAAAATTAAAGGGGCAAAGCTACACAATTTTAATATGATAATTTGAGAGAATAACGTTAATATTGACCTGTTAAAAAGTTAAATTTTGCGTTACTTTGCATTTTATTGCATACTGATGAAGATAGTTGTTGCCGCCCCTTATAAAAGAACACAAATTAAAACCGTATTAGAGACTATTCACAAGAATGGCACCATTGTTTATAAAGGACGCAATACTGTTAAATCGATGACGGTAGGAGGTGAAAAATGGAATGTAAAGGTTTTTAAAACACCCCATCTTATCAATAAAATGGCTTACCGGTTGTTGCGAAAATCTAAAGCACAGCGCTCTTTTGAATTTGCTGTTTATTTGCTCGAGAAAGGTTTTTTAACGCCTAAGCCAATCGCTTACGCCGAAAACAGACAAGGGCTTTTTTTGTTGGATAGTTATTATATTTCTGAGCAACTTGATTACGATATAACATTTAGAGAACTCATTACCGATATAGAATACCCTGACAGGCAAAACATTTTACAACAATTTACAGAATTTACGTATAATTTACAGGTGGCCGGTATTCATTTTATAGACCATTCTCCTGGTAATACGCTTATAATCAAGAATAAAAACAAGAAATATGATTTTTATTTGGTAGATTTAAACCGTATGAAATTTGGCCATTTAGACTACAAAACACGCATCCATAATTTTGCCCGATTGTCTTTGACAGATGAGATGATTGAAACAATCGCTGTTAAATATGCGGCCATTTCTAACAAAGATTTTGAAGAAGTCTATGCCGATATGCTTAATACCTGCCATGTATCGGCTGATAAGCGCGCTAAAAAAGCGGCTTTAAAAAAGAAAGTGGGGCTATAATTTTACATTACAAACGTCATAGAGTACGCAAAGACGGAAAGAGTCATAGTCGGTTTGCAAACCTCCTTTGCAAAAGAGGAGTTACTTTCTGGCTTTATCCAACAAATAAAAATCGGCCAACACCAGGGCGGCCAAAGCTTCTACAATGGGTACAGCACGTGGTACTACACAAGGGTCGTGACGTCCTTTGCCTTGCATAATAACTTTATTACCCTTACTGTCAATAGTTTCTTGTTTTTGTAACAATGTGGCTACAGGCTTAAAAGCGACTCTAAAATAAATAGGCATACCATTACTGATACCGCCTTGAATACCCCCCGAAAGGTTGGTTTGGGTACTGCCGTCAGGATTAAATAAATCGTTGTGCTCACTGCCTTTCATGCGTGTCCCGCAAAAACCGCTACCGTATTCAAAACCTTTTACGGCGTTTATACTGAGCATGGCTTGTCCTAATGCGGCGTGGAGTTTGTTAAAAACAGGTTCACCTAAGCCGGTGGGGGCATTATTTATAACACAAGTTACAGTGCCGCCAATAGTATCGCCTTGTTTTTTAACTGCTTCAATTTTTTTAATCATTTGTTGTGCGATATCGTCATCCGGACAACGGACAATATTACTATCTGTTTTCGATAAATTGAGCTCTTGATAGGGCTTTTCTAAATACAAGTCGCCCACAGACGAAGTATAGGCTTGTATGCTAATATTTTTTAACAATTGTTTGGCTATGGCACCGGCCACCACCCAGTTGGCTGTTTCGCGGGCCGAAGAGCGGCCGCCTCCGCGGTAATCGCGTAAACCGTATTTTTTTGTGTAGGTAAAATCAGCGTGAGACGGGCGAAAAACGTCATCGTTATGACTGTAATCTTGAGACTTCTGATCGGTGTTCTTTATTTGAAACCCAATAGGCATTCCCGTAGTTTTGCCTTCGAAAATACCCGATAAGAATGCAACTTTATCGGCTTCTTTACGCTGGGTAACTATTTTAGATTGTCCGGGTTTTCGCCGATTGAGTGCGGCTTGAACCGCATTTAAATCGAGTGTTAATCCGGCCGGACAACCGTCAATGATACCCCCAATGGCCGTACCGTGAGACGCTCCAAAAGTGGTCAGTTTAAAAAGATTGCCAAAAGAATTTCCTGTCATTTTTATCAGCTTTAAAAGAATGTTACAAAGGTAGAATTTAAATACTATTTGAAAAACCAGAGTTTTATACCCATAATAATTATCATAATTATTAAAAAGAGGCGTACAAAACCATCCCCTTTTTTAACTTGGTAACGGCTTGAAAACCATCCGCCCAGAGCATTTCCGATAGAAAGATATAACCCTAATTTCCAATCTATTACGCCAGCTATTGCAAATACGGCGATAGAAGATAAATTGTAAATAAGAGCGACAAACACCTTGATAGCATTACTTTTTACCAATGTAAAATGGTTGATAGCCGATAAGGCTAAAATCATAATAAAACCAACACCGGCTTGTATAAAACCACCGTAAACGCCTACAAAAAAGAAAGCCACAATACTCATCCAAAAATATTTTCCTTTTGTGCGTTCTTTGTGGGCAAGCGTTATTTTAGGATTGACAATCATATAAATTACCACGACAAACATGATAATGGCCAATATTTTGTTGAATAAATCGCCCTTAATATCAACGGCAATATTAGCGCCCAAAATAGCGCCAAAAAAAGCCGATACGGCTACCCATCCGGCAAAAGGAAATTCAGAAACACCTTTACTTTTAAATCCGGCTACAGAAAAAACATTTTGAATAACGATAGATATACGATTGGTGCCATTGGCCACAGTAGGCGGTAATCCTAAAAAAATAAGAATAGGCAGGGTAAGCAATGAGCCGCCACCGGCCAAAATATTGATAAAGCCCGCAATAAAACCGACACCTATGAGTATTAATAAATCGTATGGGAATTGCATGTGACAGTAAATAATTTGTAAATGTAATTAAAATCAAAACACGGGAAACGTCATTTCAATCGTTTTCGTAAATTAACCGTATGATTGCAATATATTTGCCAAAGCTTTTGTAATTTTCACTTTTTAAATAACTTATGATAAAGCATCCAAAACTTAAACGATTTAACGAAAATGTTCTGGCAAAATACCATATTTACAACAGTATTTTTATGACGCTTCCGTTTGATGCCATAGGTAAAACAGGAGTGCTTTTACCTTTGTTCCACAGCGTTTGTAAAAAAGGCTTTGAGAAAGGTAAAAATCCGGTAGAAATTATTGAAAGTTTTTTTACGAATTACCGAAACAATCCATCCGATAAGGAGAAAATAGATATGCTGTTTAGGTTTATTCAATATATTGAACGTCAGGTTGTTTTATTTGATGCTATTGAAGATGCCGGATTTGCCATTGTAAACAATATGGATGGGATTGGTACCCTGCGAAACAGTAAGGAAACGGCTTCTCAAGAAAATAAAAAAGAAGCATTAAAATCGTATCTCGAAAATTTTAAAATACGCTTGGTGTTAACAGCACACCCCACACAATTTTATCCGGGAACGGTACTGGGGATTATTACCGATTTGACAGAAGCTATTCAAAAAAATGATTTATTACTGATTAATAAATTATTGGCACAACTAGGGAAAACACCTTTTTTAAAGCACAAAAAACCAACACCTTACGATGAGGCGGTTAGTTTAATATGGTACTTAGAGAATGTATTTTACCACGCAATTTCAGAGGTGTATAACTATATTCAAAGCAATATATTTGATGACGCACCCATAGCTAATGATATTATAAATTTAGGTTTTTGGCCGGGAGGCGACAGGGATGGCAACCCGTTTGTGACGACCGAAATCACCTTAAATGTCGCCAAGCGATTAAGGCAAACCATACTCAAGAATTATTATCGAGATATGAGGCAATTAAAAAGACGTTTAACTTTTAAAGGTGTGGCACCGCTGGTTGAAGAATTGGAACAAATTTTACTCGAAAACAGTGCAAACCCTGAGTTGAACACTATGTTGCCTTTAACCGATTTTAAAGCCAAACTTGAAGAGATTAAGCGCCTTTTGATGCTAAATCACCAGTCATTATTTCTAGATGAAATTAACGATTTAATAAACAAGGTAAACCTGTTTGGCTATCATTTTGCAACGCTCGATTTAAGACAAGACAGCAGGGTTCATCACGATGTGTTTGAAAAAATTGTAAAGACCATAACGGATAATAATAAGAATATTTTTCCTAAAAATTATTTAAAATTATCTGAGACTGAGCAGATTAAAATATTAGAAAATATCAGCGGCGATATTGACATAAATATTTTTAAAGATGAGATGGTCATCAAGACTTTAAGCTCTATTAAAGCCCTTAAGACCATCCAAAAAAGTAATGGTGAAAAAGGAGCCAACCGGTATATTATAAGCAACAATCAAACAGCTCTGAATGTGATGGAAACTTATGCTATGTTTAAGTTATGTGGCTTTGGAGAGGATTTGACTGTAGATATTATTCCACTTTTTGAAACTATTGACGATTTGATTAATGCCCCAGAGGTTATGGAACGGTTGTATTGCAATGTGGCCTATAAAAAACATCTAAACCAGCGAAATAATACACAAACTATTATGCTTGGTTTTTCTGACGGCACCAAAGATGGGGGCTATTTAATGGCCAATTGGTCTATTTTTAAGGCCAAAGAAAATTTGACAACCATTTCGCGAAAGTACGGCATTAAAGTCCTCTTTTTCGATGGACGTGGTGGCCCGCCGGCGCGTGGCGGTGGTAAAACACACAAATTTTACGCCTCATTAGGGCCTACAATAGAGAATCAAGAGATTCAGCTGACAGTTCAAGGACAAACGATTAGTTCTAATTTTGGAACCGTAGAATCGGCACAGTACAATATTGAACAATTGTTGAGTTCGGGAATTACCAACAAACTATTCAGTCAATCAGATAATAAATTAAGAATCGAAGAATCGAAAATTTTAAACAATTTGGCTGAGCTAAGTTACAAAGCCTATGTCGATTTTAAAAATCACCCAAAATTTTTACCTTATTTAGAGCGCATGAGTACTTTAAAATATTACGCCAAAACAAACATAGGAAGTCGCCCGAGTAAGCGTTCAAATGCCACTAAACTCAACTTTTCTGATTTACGTGCCATTCCGTTTGTGGGTTCATGGAGTCAGTTAAAACAAAATGTACCGGGTTTTTACGGTGTAGGAGCGGCTTTAAAACACTATGAAGATTTGGGTGCATTTGATAAATTGATTAAGCTTTATAATAATTCCGATTTTTTTAAGGCTTTGATTAAAAATAGCATGATGGCCTTGTCGAAATCATTTTTTGAATTGACGGCTTATATGGGTGATGACGATGAGTTTGGTGATTTTTGGAAACTTATTTACAGTGAATACAATACCAGTAAACGACTCATACTCAAGTTGACAGGTTATGAAAAGCTCATGCAAAATAATCCTGAAGGTTTGGCGTCTATCAACATCCGCGAAAGCATTGTTTTACCATTGTTAACCATACAACAATATGCTTTGCTCAAAATTCAAAAAACTAAAAAAATAGATAAAGATTTATTAGAAGTTTACGAAAAAATGGTCACACGTTCATTGTTTGGTAATATTAATGCCAGCAGAAACTCGGCATAGCTTAAAAGTTAATATTTTAGTATAAATTTAATACTTTTCTTAAACGATGACAACACTAACTTAATTATCTTTGCATTTTAAAAGCGTAGAAAGCATACATCGACAATAATATAAACATATATAAATGACAAAAACACATTCATTCCATATCCCTGTAATGGGGATTGGATTTACCATTGATACCCCTCTCAAGGTATCAAAATATGGTATTGATTCGGTTATTCCTTTAATCGACGATATTCTTCTTGAAAAACTTAGGAAGATGTATTGTGCCAAATTTAAAATCCCTTACAATGAAATTACCGAAAAAACTAAGGATTTTAGAGCCGAAAGAATAGCTTCTTATCTCAATTTGATTAAAGATTTGGCCGAGAAAAAATTTGAAGACTTTAAAAATGCAGCTATTGAAAAAGGACAAGAACTTAAAGACTATTTAAGTATGTTGCCCGATGGCTCTGATATTAAAAATGAGTTAAAGAATTTGACAGAAAATAACACACACTTAAACGATGTGAAAAATTGGTTAAAAAATAACTTATCAATGGGCAGCATTGATGTAAACATCATGACCAAGGTAGATAAAGACAATTATATTAAGGATGAAAAACTACCTATTGAATACAATGACGCCCACGCAGCTTTAAGAGGTTTTGCTAACAGTAATTTAAATTCGTCTATAATATTTTCGGCCGGGATGAATCCTAGATTGTATGCCTATACCGAAAAATTCGACGATTTTTATCCTGATGAAAACGGGTTGATTAAAAAGAAAATTATTTTAAAAGTCAGTGATTACAGGTCGGCTTTAATTCAGGGGAAATTCTTAGCAAAGAAAGGCTTATGGGTCTCAGAGTACAGAATTGAGTCAGGACTTAATTGTGGCGGCCATGCCTTTGCTACAGACGGTTATTTGTTAGGGCCGGTTTTAGAAGAATTCAAAGAGAAACGTCAAGAATTGGTACAATCAATTCACGAAATTTTAGTCAATGCTCTTGCTATCAAAGAACGTGTCATACCTAAAACAACTTTAGCTTTGAAAATTACAGCTCAAGGAGGTGTTGGTACTGCCGAAGAGCATCAATTTTTGTTAAATCACTATCAAATTGATTCGGTAGGTTGGGGAACACCCTTTCTTCTGGTGCCCGAGGCAACAACTGTTGACAAGGCTACTATGGATAAATTGATTAAAGCCAAAGAAAAAGATTTGTACCTGAGTGATATTTCTCCTCTAGGTGTTCCTTTTAATAGTTTAAGTGGGAATACTAAAGACATTGAAAAATTTTCTTTAATTGCCAAGGGAAGACCCGGAAGTTCGTGTCCAAAGAAGTACGTATCTTTAAATAATGAATTTACAGAAAAAAATATTTGTACAGCGTCTCGTCAATACCAATATTTAAAACTAAAAGAGCTGGAAGAGAAAAACTTGCCGGAGAATGATTACAAGGTTAAATATGATAAAATAGTCGAAAAATCATGTATTTGTGTCGGGTTGGGAACTTCAGCTTTACTGGCACATAACATAGATACAAAGACAGAAGGAGAGGGTGTTTCTATTTGCCCCGGCCCTAATATGGCCTATTTTTCTAAAAAGATGAGTTTAAAAGAAATAACAAGTCATATCTATGGAGAATCTAATATGATTTCAAGAAACGACCGTCCCAATATGTTTACAAAAGAACTCAATATTTATATTGACTTTTTAAAAAATAAGATAGAAGAAACTAAGCAGGACGCATCGCTTAAGCAACAAAAATATTTACTAAAATTTTCTAATAATTTAAAAGGAGGAATAGACTATTACAAGCAACTATTCAGTGATTTAAAAAGCGGTTTTCAAGATACAAAAGCAACTATATTAAAAGAATTAGAGGCCGGTGCAGTAGCTTTACAAAACCTAAATTTTGAAATACAAAATTTGCAAGTATTGACGGTTAAAGCGTATTAAATATCTTTTATTTATTGCTCTAAAAGGGTTTTTAGACTAGGTATTTAAAAAACGGGTATTCGATGCTATATTAAAACAAATAACAAAAAAACCTTACTTTTGGTAAGACATATTAATAAACAATTTTAAAAATGAAATTATGAATAATAAAGTAAAGCGCGCCATTTTTGCAGTTGTTATTGCTGTAATTGGTATTGGTGGCTACTATATTGTAGCTAACGAAAGTACGAATCAAGTTGATAAAAAAGTTTCGACAGAAAAAGTGAAAGTAACTATGTACAAAACACCCAATTGTGGCTGTTGTACAGGCTATGCCGATGAATTGAGGAGACAAGGTTTTGATGTGACTGTTATTAAAACGGTTGACATGGGAGCTGTAAAACAAAAATACGGTATTCCACTTGACAAACAAAGTTGTCACACAAGTATTATTGGCAATTATTTTGTAGAAGGACATGTGCCAATAGAAGCGGTTAATAAATTATTAAAAGAAAAACCTGCCATTGACGGCATAGGTTTACCCGAAATGCCTATCGGTACCCCTGGAATGCCAGGCCCAAAACGTGAACCTTATAGAGTGTATCAATCAGTAAAAGGCAAATTTTACGAATATGTTACAATTTAATTTTGATAATACCTTAGGGTAGTATCAAACTTAAAAATTCACAATGAAGCGTAAATACATCATCTTCTTAACAGTTGTATTTTTAGCTGTTGTGGCCTATTTATACATTATTAAAGACTTTAAAAAGGCCGGTGACACGCTTTATAAGAATGCGAATATTCTCACTTTAGAAGATAATAGGCCTTTGGCGCAAGCTATGCTTGTAGTCAAAGGCAAAGTGAGAGCCATTGGTACGAATACAGACTTACTTAAATTAATATCAACCAACACAAAAATAGTCGATTTAAAAGGTAAAACGGTTTTACCGGGTTTTATAGACAGTCATACGCATGTGGCTTTATCGGCTTTTTTAGAACCGATGGTTGATTTGTCGGGTTTTAAGCATCGTACTCCCAAAGACGTTTGGGCTTATTTAGGAGCGCGTGTTAAAAAGAAGCAAAAAGGCGAATGGTTAGTGGGGAAGGGTATTGACCCTGTACTGGTAGAAGGCTTAAAATCGCCAAGTCTTACTTTTTTAGACAGTATTGCCCCAGATAATCCTGTTGTGTTGATTTCACAGAGTTTGCACAGTTATTGGGTAAATTCAAAGATTTTAAAACTGGTGGGTATAGATAAATTCACAAAAGATCCCTCGAAAACCAGTTTCTACGAAAAAGACA
>CAZMBM010000047.1:0-15860 GCA_964564475.1 uncultured Flavobacteriaceae bacterium
TATCTAAATCCCCATTACTTCTGTAGTGGGGATTTTTTTGTTTGTAGGTGTCACCATTTACTCTATCTTAGCATGCCCAAGAAGTTACAATGAAAAAACCAATTTATTTATCACCTCCTCATCTTACCGGTGAAGAATATAAATTTGTATCTAAAGCTATTAACTCTAATTGGGTTAGTGTGGTGGGAGAAGAATTACCTGCTTTTTCCGAGAAATTATCAGATGCTACAAAACAGAATTATATTGGACTTTACAACAGTGGTACTTCTGCATTGCATTTGGCTTTACGCGTTTTAAATATTGGCCATAATGATATCGTTTTAACGTCAACGTTTACCTTTGTGGCTTCTGTAAATCCCATTTCTTATGTTGGAGCCATACCCGTTTTAATTGAGTCGGAAAAGGATACTTGGAATATGTCTCCTGCTTTTCTTGAAGAAGCTATTAAATATTACATAGTTCAAAATAAAAAACCTAAAGCGATACTTCTTGTTCACCTTTACGGGATGCCAAGCAAATTAGAGGCCATTATTAAAATAGCACATAAATATGACATTCCCATTGTAGAAGATGCGGCAGAATCACTTGGAAGTACTTATAAAAATAATCAACTGGGCATTTTTGGCACCTTGGGTGTTCTCTCATTTAATGGTAATAAAATTATAACAACCGGTGCTGGGGGTGCCCTTTTAAGTCCAAAGAAAAAGTGGATTGATAAGGCTGATATTTTAGCTTCTCAGGCCAAAGAACCTGAAGTGTATTATCAACATAAACAACTGGGTTACAATTACCAAATGACGACTTTACAAGCAGCTATGGGTTTGGCTCAAATAGGAAAATTAAAAGATTATATCCGACTTAGAAGACGTAATTACGAGTATTATAAGAAAAATTTAGAACCCTTAGGTTTTGTATTTTTAGAAGAGCCCACTCCCGATTATTTTAGTAACAGATGGTTAACCACTTGTTTGTTGCCAAATAAATTAAGTCCAAATCAGATTATTAGAATTTTGAAAACCGATAATATAGAGGCTAGATACTTGTGGAAACCTATGCACCTGCAACCCCTGTATAAAGAGGCTCCTTATTTTGGCGATAACTTGTCTTTAGCATTATTCAATAAAGGTGTTTGCCTACCTTCGGGTTCTAGCCTAAGCTTTGACGATTTAGACAGGATTATAAATCTTATCAAAAGCCTTTTTAAAGTTTAATACCCTTAATGATGACCATTTTATTAATTCCGGATAAATTTAAAGGAAGTCTAAACGCCAAAGAACTTATTGAGGCCTTAACAAAAGGCATAAATAAAGCCAATTCAAATCATAATATTATATCGGTTATAGCTTCTGACGGTGGTGATGGCTTTTTACATGCTGTTTCTAAATTTGAAAATCTCGAATTTATAGAGATGTTAACCGTAAATTCAATCGGACAAAGCATAAATTCTAAATACGCTTATAACTCACCAAAAAAAACGGCCTATATTGAGTTGGCTAAAGCATCGGGTTTGGATTTATTGCCTAAAGAAAATTACAATGTTTTAAAAGGCTCAACCTTTGGAACGGGACTTCAAATTAAAGAGGCTGTAAAAAGAGGAGCTACAAAAATATTTATTGGACTTGGTGGAAGTGCTACCAATGATGGGGGTATTGGGATAGCCTCAGCACTGGGGTATAAATTTTTAGATGATAAAAACGGTGAATTAAACCCTACAGCAGAAAATTTACCATTGATTTCTAAAATAATGCCCCCAAAAAATAACTTGTACAAACAAATAGCATTTTACGCCGTTAATGATGTGACAAATAGATTGTTTGGCAAAGAAGGAGCGGCTTATGTTTACGCCAAGCAAAAGGGGGCTTCAGATAATGAAATAGTTGTTTTAGATGCCGGATTGAAACAATTAAACAGTAAAGTTATTACTTTTTTTGGTAAAGATTTTTCAAAAATAGAAGGGACAGGAGCCGCTGGTGGTGCCGCTTACGGATTAAAAGTGTTTTTTGAGGCTGAATTTATATCGGGTATCGATTTTATTTTAAATCAACAGACTGTTTTACAAAGCTTTAATCAGAATAATATAGACTTAATTATTACAGGGGAAGGTCAGCTTGACCAACAAACCTTACATGGAAAATTGGTTTGTGGGGTGGCCATTTGGAGTGAAAAACGACACATTCCTGTAGTGGCTATTTGTGGAAAAAATACACTTTCAAATAAATCAGCTAAAACATTAAATCTTTTAAAAATTATTGAAACTAGTGATAGTTCTAAATTGCTTGAACATAATATGAAATATGCAGCTACACTTGTAGAAAAAGCCATATTTGAATTTATTAAACAGTATAAACCAAAAAAACCAGTATTGTGAATATTCTTTTGATATTAATAATTGCCCTGTTTTTAATTGTTATCAGTACGGTTAAATTTAAAATAAATCCAGTATTCAGTCTGGTTTTGGTAGCTGTTTTAACAGGCTTTTTATTAGGTTTTAGTCCCGATAAAATCATTAAATTAATTACTGAAGGTTTTGGAAATACTTTAGCGAGTATAGGATTAATTATCGCCTTTGGTACCTGTATTGGTGTTTTTCTTGAAAAGAACGGAGGTACGCAAGTTATTGCTGATAAAATTTTAGACAAAATAGGCGGAAAGCGCGCCCCTTTAGCTATGAATATTATCGGGTTTATTGTTTCAATACCTGTTTTTTGCGATTCAGGTTTTGTTATTTTGTCAAGTTTAAATAAAGCTTTGAGTAAAAAAACGGGCTTCTCGATATTATTTTTTGCTATTGCTTTGTCAACGGGTTTATATGCAGCCCACGTTTTTGTACCCCCAACACCGGGTCCTTTGGCTGCAGCTGCTTTATTAGATGCTGATATTGGTTTGGTGATGCTACTAGGCTTGTTGGTTGCTATTTTTGTATCACTGGCTGGTTATTTGTGGGCAAGATTTATAGGTAAGGTTTCAACGCAGACCAATTTAGAATCTTCAAATGAACCGATAGTAATAGAGTCACAAAAAATAACTTCATCAAAATCAAATTCATTTTTATTAACATTGGCTCCTTTGTTAATACCCATTTTATTGATAGCACTTAAATCTGTTGCTAATTACCCTACTTTTCCTTTTGGAGATGGGTTTTATTTAAACTTTTTTAGTTTTGTAGGCCATCCTATAATAGCCCTGTTAATTGGCGTTTTTATAGTCTTTTTAAACAGCCGTTCAGTTGACTCTGAGATAAAAAATAGTTGGGTAGTTACAGCTTTAAAAGATTCGGGTAATATTATTTTGGTCACCGGTGCCGGTGGCGCTTTTGGTAATATTTTAAGAGCTTCAAATATTAGTGAACTTATAAATCCTAGTCAGTCAATGGTTTTTGGAGGTCTTTTTATCGCCTTTCTCTTAGCGTCACTTTTAAAAACAGCTCAAGGCTCTTCTACTGTGGCTATTATTACCAGTGCGGCCATTATGGCACCACTATTGGTTGGGTTCGGACTCAACAGTCCTATTGATAAAGCACTATCGGTTTTGGCCATTGGTGCGGGTGCTATGACAGTTTCACATATTAACGACAGTTACTTTTGGGTTGTGAGTCGGTTTTCGGGACTAACTGTTAAACAGACCCTTAAGGGTCATACATTGGCAACGTTGGTACAAGGAATTACGGGAATTACAATAGTTTTATTGCTTCATTTCTTTCTTAATTAATGACGCAAAATCAAATACATACAAAAGCTCCTGCCCGTGTATGCCTGTTTGGCGACCATCAAGATTATCTGGGACTTCCTGTAATTGCGGCGGCGATTGACCGTTTTATGACGCTTAAAGCGGATGAAATTGAAGCTGAAGAATTCCAAATTCATTTTTTGGATACCAATAAATCACGTATTATCAAGTTTTCTGAGATAGAAAACACCAAGCAACAAAATGATTTTTTAATAACGACACTTCAAGTTCTAAAACACTCCGGCTGTAAATACAACAAGGGATAT
Source organism: uncultured Flavobacteriaceae bacterium (assembly GCA_964564475.1). Classification (GTDB taxonomy): domain Bacteria; phylum Bacteroidota; class Bacteroidia; order Flavobacteriales; family Flavobacteriaceae; genus CG1-02-35-72. Next base: position 3,993 of record CAZMBM010000047.1, read on the forward strand.
GACGTATTTATTTCGGGTAATATTCCCATTAATGCCGGTTTGTCAAGCTCTTCGGCTTTGGTAGTTGTGTGGCTACAGTTTTTATTAAAGGCTTTTGGTATAAATAATAAAATAACTGTCGATTGGGTAGCTAAAACGGCTTACCAAATTGAGGTTTTAGAGCATAGCGGCCCTGGCGGTTTAATGGATCAATACACTATCAGTCTTGGCAATATGTTATATATTAATACGATAACAGGTAATTATAAAGTTTTGAATGCCGATTTGAATAGTCTGATTATTGCCGAGTCGGGTGTGCCTAAAAAAACCTTAGATATTTTAAAATATCTCAGCACTTATGCCCAAGAGGCCATTGCAGCCGTTAAAAATATACATTCTGATTTTGATATTGAAAAATCGAAATTATCTGACTATGAAAAATACCAGAAATGCGTTCCAGAAAAATTAAAAAAGTATTTTTTTGCCGCTTTAAAAAATTATGACATTACCAAAAAGGCTTTAAAATTATTAGAAGCAAAGCAAATTGATGCCGAAAATGTTGGACAATTAATGTCTGAACATCATAAAATTTTAAAAGAGGTATTGAAAATCACCGTTCCTGAAATTGACAAACTGATTGATGTGGCTACACAAAATAAGGCGCTGGGTGCTAAAATTGTAGGTTCTGGTGGTGGTGGCTGTGTAGTAGTTTTAGTGAAACCAGATGATGAAGAAAATATGATTACTCAGCTAAAATTAGCAGGCGCAAAAGACGCTTATAAAATAAATATTGTAGAAAAATCAGGAATCTATTATGAGTAGTAAATGTGACAGTTTAGTTGTTTTGGCAGCCGGCATGTCTTCTCGGATGAAAAAAGAAGACACCGGTGCGCGACTCAGTTCAGAAGACATGAAGCAAGCCAACCAACGTACCAAAAGTCTTATAAGTATTGGTGAAAAAGGTCAAGTTTTATTGGATTATGTTTTATTTAATGCCCAACAAGCGGGCTTTAAAAATGTGTATCTGGTAACAGGAAAAGACAATACATTATTTAAAGAACATTATAAAAACAAAAAAGTAGGACTTAAACTTTATTTTGCTATTCAATATATTCCTCAAAATAGAATTAAACCTTTGGGAACAGCCGATGCTGTTTACCAACTTTTAGAACAATATCCTTTATTAAAAAAAGACAGTTTTGTGGTGTGTAATAGCGATAATCTGTACTCGGTTAAAGCTTTTAAGGCTTTACATAATACCGATAAAGACCAAGCTTTGATAGCTTATGATAGAGATGCGCTAGAATTCAGTACCGAACGCATTTCTAAGTTTGCTGTTATTTTGGTCAAAAACGGTTTTGTTGCCGCTATTGTAGAAAAACCTGATGCCGAAAATTTAAGTGATTATACCGATGCCGAAGGAAAAATTCGCGTGAGCATGAATTTGTTTAAACTGTCGGGAAACTTAATTTATCCTTTTTTAAAAGATTGTCCTTTGCATCCCATCCGAAAAGAAAAGGAACTGCCAGTTGCAATTAACAATTTTTTAAAAGCTTATCCTTTAAGTATGCGGGCTATTCCTCTCTCAGAACACGTACCTGATTTGACGTCTAAAAAAGATATTGTTATACTGCGGGAGCAGTTAAAAAATATTAAAATTGATTAGACCAACGAGGTTTCCCGCCAAAGGACGGGCAGGTAAAAACCAGTTAGGTCTACTAAGCTGATACCATATCGCCCTCGCCTTTTGTTGTTAATTGCGTTGTGCCCATCAAATAAACATCAACAGCTCTTGCCGCTTCACGTCCCTCAGAAATAGCCCACACAATTAACGATTGTCCGCGATGCATATCGCCGGCTGTGAAAATATTAGGCACATTGGTTTGGTAATTGTCAGCCTTATAATTACTTCTGTCGTCGGTTTCCAAGCCCAACTGCTCGGCTAAAGTTTGTTCGGGCCCTATAAAGCCAAGAGCCAACAAAGCCAAATCGCAGAGCCATATTTTTTCTGTCCCTGCTATTTCTATAAGTTTTGGGCCTTGTCCGGGAATCATTTGCCATTCTACATTTACCGTTTTTAAGGCGCTAAGTTTTCCTTCTTTATCTGTGATAAATTCTTTGGTATTAATCAGCCAATTGCGTTTACACCCTTCTTGATGTGATGATGTGGTTTTGAGCTGAAGCGGATAAAAAGGCCAGGGGGTTTTGCCACTGCGATTTTTGGGCGGTTTGGGCATAATTTCGAAATTGGTAACCGATTTGGCCCCTTGCCGGTTGGCTGTCCCCACGCAATCAGAACCCGTATCGCCCCCGCCAATAACAATGACATGCTTGCCTTTTGCACTAATTATTTCTTTGTTAATAGGCTTTTTGAACAATTGTTTGGTCTGTTTGGTTAAAAACGTCATAGCTTGTACCACACTTTTATTATCAATACCTTTTACAGGAAGACTTCTTTGTACACCTGTACCGCCGCATAAAACAACCGCGTCAAAGTTTTTAAGTTTGTCAACACTGTAATTTTCACCTACATAAATATTTGTTTTAAATTGGATACCTTCAGCTTTTAAAATAGTAACACGCCTATCTATAACCGATTTTTCTAATTTAAAATTAGGAATACCATAGCGCAACAAACCACCAATCTCATCGTCTTTTTCAAAAACAGTCACAGAATGACCGACCCTGTTTAATTGCTGAGCAACCGCCAATCCGGCTGGCCCGGAGCCTACAACAGCAACGGTTTTCCCCGTTCTTTTCTGTGGTATTTGTGGTACAATCCACCCTTTTTCAAAACCGTGTTCTACAATGTTTTTTTCTATGTTCTCTATAGAAACAGGATTGTCAATAATGCCTAAAACACAGGATTTTTCGCAAGGAGCAGGACAGAGTCTTCCCGTAAATTCGGGAAAATTATTGGTGCTGTGCAGGATTTCTAGAGCTTTTTGCCATTTGCCCTTGTAAACCATATCGTTAAAATCGGGAATCAAATTACCCAACGGACAAGCACTATGGCAAAACGGAATACCGCAATCCATACATCTGGAGCCTTGCTTTTTTAAAGCAGATTCTTTTAAAGGCATGGTGAATTCATTAAAATTACTGATGCGTTCTTTAACAACAACAGTGCTTTCATCTTCTCTTTTATAGTCTTTAAATCCGCCTAATTTTCCCATGTTATGCTGTCATTTTTGCTGAATCTTTTTCTATTGCCAATCTTTTTAAGGCTTTTTTATAATCTTTCGGGAAGACTTTTACAAAATGCTTAGATACTGTTTGCCAGTTTGCTAATAATTTTGAGGCCAGTTGGCTGTCGGTATACTTTTTATGTGCTTTAATGAGTTCTTCCAACTCATTTTTGTCAGTGTTATTTAAAGGGTCTAAGTCAACCATTTCTAAGTTACAAAGACCGTTTTTAAAGGTCTTGTCATTATCGTACACATAAGCGATACCCCCACTCATACCTGCGGCAAAATTGCGTCCTGTTTTTCCTAAAATAACGACTTTACCCCCCGTCATATATTCACATCCGTGGTCGCCCACACCTTCAACAACAGCCGTTATGCCCGAATTTCGCACACAAAAGCGTTCGCCGGCTATACCGTTTATATAGGCTTCGCCACTTATGCCACCGTAAAAGCACACATTTCCCACAATTATATTGTCTTCGGCTTTAAAAACGGCTTCTTTAGGTTTCTTGATGATAATTTTTGCTCCCGATAAACTCTTACCAAGGTAGTCATTGGTTTCGCCTATAACTTTTAGCGTGAGTCCGTTAGTGGCAAAAGCCCCAAAGCTTTGACCGGCTGACCCTTTAAAAGTAATATTTAGGGTGTTTTTAGGTAAACCATCTTCACCATAAAGTTTAGATATTTCGTGGCTGGTAATGGCACCCACAGTACGATTGGTATTTTTTATCGGATAAGCCAAATGCATAACCTGTTTATTTTTTATGGCTGCCTTGGCATCCGACAGGATTTTATTGTCTAAAACATTGTAAAGGTTGTGGTTTTGAGGCTGTTTATAAAAAAGAGCACTATCACCTTTTACTTTGGGTTGATAAAGGATGGCCGATAAATCTAAGCCTTGGGCTTTGTAGTGATTTTGAGCGGTTTTGCTGTCTAGTTTTTGTGTTTGCCCCACCATTTCATCAATAGTTCTAAAGCCGAGTTGCGCCATAATACCCCGTAATTCTTCGGCCACGAAATACATAAAGTTAATGACGTGTTCGGGGGTGCCTTTAAAATTTTTGCGCAATTCGGGGTCTTGTGTGGCTATACCAACCGGACATGTATTTAAATGACAAGCCCGCATCATAACACAGCCCGAGGCCACTAATGGCGCTGTAGCAAAACCAAACTCTTCTGCACCTAATAAGCAAGCAATGGCCACATCGCGCCCCGTTTTTAATTGTCCGTCGCATTCTAATACCACACGGCTTCTTAAATTGTTAAGTACCAAAGTTTGTTGCGCTTCGGCCAGACCGAGTTCCCAAGGCAGACCGGTATGCTTTAAAGAGGTAAGGGCTGCAGCCCCTGTGCCGCCATCGTAACCCGAAATAAGAATCACATCGGCTTTGGCCTTGGCCACACCAGCCGCAATGGTACCCACGCCTACTTCTGATACCAATTTGACGTTTATACGTGCCTTTTGATTGGCATTTTTTAAATCGAATATGAGTTGTGCCAAATCTTCGATTGAATAAATATCGTGATGTGGTGGTGGCGAAATGAGCCCTACATAAGGCGTTGAGTGGCGCACTTTGGCAATCCACGGATAGACTTTTTCGCCGGGTAATTGCCCTCCTTCGCCGGGTTTGGCTCCTTGAGCCATTTTTATCTGAATTTCTTTGGCATGGGTTAAATAATTACTCGATACGCCAAAACGCCCTGAGGCCACTTGTTTTATGGCACTGTTTTTCCAGTCGCCGTTGGGTAGTTTTTTAAAACGGGTTTTGTCTTCACCGCCTTCGCCAGAGTTGGATTTCCCTCCGATACGGTTCATCGCCAAAGCGAGGTTTTCGTGCGCCTCCTTACTTATAGAGCCATAAGACATAGCCCCCGTTTTAAAGCGTTTTACAATTTCGGTCCAACTTTCAACTTCGTCAATGGGAATGGGGTCTAGGTTTGTAAATTCAAACAGGCCTCTAAGCGTCATTAAATTTTTACTTTGCTCGTTGATAGAACGTGTGTAAGTTTTATAGGCGGTTAGATTTTTTTGACGAACGGCTTGTTGCAGTTTGGCAACTGTTTCGGGGTTAAACATGTGTTTTTCGCCGGTACGACGCCAGCGGTACGAACCCCCAATTTCTAAGCGAGAATTCAAATCGGTAAAAGCAAAACGATGCCGTTTGGCAATTTCGCGTTCTATTTCGTAGAGACCAATACCCTCAATCCGCGTAGGCGTATAAGGAAAATATTTTTTGGAAAAAGATTTTTTAAGACCCAGAATTTCGAATATTTGCGATGCGCGATAAGAGTGTAAAGTAGAAATGCCCACTTTATTCATAATTTTTAAGATACCGAGGCCAACGGCATGATTAAAATTACGTACCGCATCATGGGCTCTAATGTCTTTGATGGTTTTTTCGGCAGCCAATTTCCTGATAATCTCATTGACCATATACGGGTTAATAGCACTGGCACCATAGCCGAAAAGGGTGGCAAAATGATGGGGTTCACGCGGTTCGGCCGTTTCTAAAATAATACCGAATTTAGAGCGCAGTCCCATTTTATGAAGCGAATGATGTACATACGAACAAGCCAACAAAGCCGGAATAGGCGCTTTTTTTTGACTCACGCCTCTGTCAGAGAGAATTATGATATTAGCCCGATTTAAAACAGCTTTTTTAACCTGTATCAATATTTCGTCAAGTGCTTTTTCCAATCCGTTAAGACCTTTGTCAATAGGGTAGACAATAGAAATAACCGCAATTTTAAAATCGGGATGGTTGATGTTTTTTATTTTATCTAAATCGGCATTTGAGATAACCGGATTCTGAATACGTAATTTTTTAGCCTGCTCCGGAATAATCTCAAAAATATTACGGTCTTGTCCAATAGCCAAGCTGATATCGGTAATGATATTTTCGCGGATACCATCAAGTGGCGGATTGGTAACTTGGGCAAAAAGCTGTTTAAAGTAGTTGTACAACAACTGGGGCTTATTTGACAAAACTGCCAAAGGCGTATCGGTACCCATAGAGCCGATAGATTCTTTGCGTTTAACACTCATCGGTGTGATGAGGGTGCTGATATCTTCTTGGGTATAGCCAAATATTTTCTGTCGGATTTTATAAGCGGTAGGTTCAACCGGCATGTTAAAGTCGTTATAGGGGACTTTAGCCAGTGGCAGGGTGTTTTTTTTGACCCAAGTTTGATAAGGATATTTAGAAACGATTTTGTTTTTGATTTCTTCATCTTCAATGATGCGCCCTGCGTTCATATCTACCAAGAACATTTTTCCGGGCTCTAAACGGCCGTGTTTAACCACATTTTCGGGTTTTATATCTAAAACACCTATCTCTGAGGCCATCACAACATTCCCTTCTTTTGTAAGTGTATATCTAGAGGGGCGTAAGCCGTTTCTATCTAGCACAGCTCCTATAATATTGCCGTCGGTAAAAGGAACAGAAGCCGGACCGTCCCAAGGCTCCATTATGCACGAATTGTATTGGTAAAAGGCCTTTTTTGCGGGACTCATAGTTTGGTGTTTTTCCCAAGCTTCGGGGATGAGCATCATCATAACTTCGGGCAGACTGCGTCCCGTCATAAGCAATAATTCAACCATCATATCCATACTGGCCGAATCAGATTTACCATCGAGGATAATTGGGAAAAGGGTTTTAATATCTTCTCCAAAAAGCGGACTTTCCATCAACTCTTCACGGGCGCGCATACGACTTACGTTACCACGGATGGTATTTATTTCGCCGTTATGACACATATAGCGGAAGGGTTGGGCCAAATCCCAAGACGGAAAAGTATTGGTAGAAAAACGTTGATGTACCAATGCCAAACGCGTCACGACGTCAAACTGTTTTAAATCGGTATAATAATTACCGATATCTTCGGGCACTAACAAACCCTTGTAAATTATGGTAGTGGTAGAAAAGCTAGGCAAATAAAAAAAGTGACGCTCAGAAATTTTTGAGGCTTTAATAGCATGCTCGGCTTGTTTTCTTGCAGAAAATAATTTGGCATTGAATTGCTTTTCGGATAATTCAAGATTGTTCTTTCCTACAAAAACCTGTTTGATTTTGGGTTCTGTTTGTGAGGCTATTTCACCGAGTTTTGAAGTGTCAACCGGCACATCGCGCCAGCCTAAAACAGCCAATCCTTGTTTTTCTATGTGTAATTCTAAAATTTTAATACAATAATCACATTGGTTGTACGATTTTGGGAAAAAAACCATGCCCACGGCATATTCTTTAGGTTTTGGTAACGAAAAAGAACAAACACGGTTGAAAAATTTATGCGGAATATCTATTAATATACCGGCTCCGTCGCCGGTGCGACCATCGGCACTTATCGCACCGCGATGCTCCAATTTGATAAGTATTTCAAGGGCTTGATGAATAATAGTATGCGACTTTTTTCCTTTCAGATTGCAGATAAAACCGGCACCACAATTGTCGTGTTCAAACTCAGGCAGATATAATCCTTGTCGCTTCATAGAAATTAAAATATATTTACAAAATTATGAAATATGGTGTAATATATTTAATAAAACTACGAAAACGATATAGTAAATATAATGATTAAAAGAATGTACTGAATATATAATAATTAAAAAAAGCGTAAAAAAATAAAGTCGCAGGCTTTTACAGGTGTAAAAACGCACGACTTTGTTGAATAAATATTCTACTAATCTTAAAGATTTTTTTTAATGCTCGTTTAGTCTAAAATCGGGATAGGCATTGTTGCCATGTTCATGAATATCCAATCCTTCTATTTCTTCTTTTTCAGAAACGCGCAACCCGATAGTTTTTTTAAGGGTAAAGAGAATCACAAATGAAACAGCAAGTACCCAACCCGCAACGGCAAATACGCCAATGGCTTGCACAGCTAGTTGGTGAAGGCCTCCTCCGTAAAACAAACCGTTCTCTGTAGCAAAAACCCCAACTAGTAAGGTGCCCAATGCGCCACACACGCCATGTACAGATATGGCGCCGACTGGGTCGTCTATTTTTAATTTTTTATCGATGAATTCGATTGCAAAAACCACAACAATACCACAAATAATACCAATGGCTACAGCCCCAAAGTTGTCAACTACGGCTGTGCCGGCAGTAATACCTACGAGACCGGCTAAGGCACCGTTTAGCGTCATAGACATATCGGGTTTGCCATATTTTTTCCAAGTAAGAAAAAGAGCGGCCACGGCACCGGCAGCCGCAGCTAAATTTGTGGTGATGATTATTCTTGAGACGGCAAAAATATTATCGCCCGAAATAGCGAGTTGCGAACCACCGTTAAAACCAAACCATCCAAACCAGAGTATAAAAACTCCTAAAGCACCATACATCATATTATGACCGGGTATGGCGTTAGATTTGCCATTTGTGTATTTACCGATACGCGGCCCTACCAAATAAGCGGCTACTAAAGCGGCCCATCCGCCAACGGAATGCACAACGGTAGAGCCTGCAAAATCGATAAAGCCCAGTTTGGTTAACCAGCCCTCACCTTGCCATACCCAATGACCTGAGATAGGATAGATAACGACGGTCATCAGTAAAGAGAAAATAAGGTAGGTAGAAAATTTTGTACGTTCGGCAATAGCGCCCGAGACAATGGTAGCCGCTGTGGCGCAAAAGACAGTTTGAAAGAATAGATTATGCATCTCTTTAGCATCGTTAAAGAAAAGAGTAGGGTTGCCAATTAAAGTGCTGATGTCTTTGCCGTACATAAGCGTATAACCTATAAGCCAAAACCCGAGCGACCCAATACAAAGATCCATAAGATTCTTCATAATTATATTGATGGTGTTTTTAGAACGGGTAAAGCCCGATTCTACAAGGGTGAATCCTGCTTGCATGAAGAAAACCAAAATGCCGGCGATAAGAATCCACATAATATCTAATACTGTATTTACTTCCATGATTTATTTTTTAGTAGGTTATTTTAATGTGTCACTTCCTTTTTTACCTGTACGTATTCTGTAAGATTCTTTGATATCTGATACAAATATTTTACCGTCGCCAATTTCACCGGTAGCGGCCACTTCTAATATGACTTTTATGGTAGGTTCTTCAAAATCGTCGTTGACAACGATTGATAAATAGCGACGTTGAATATCGCTAGTGCTGTAAGAGATGCCGCGATATACATGACCTTCTTTTTCGTTACCCACACCGGTAACATCCCAATAGGTAAAAAAGTTTACACCGATGTCGTGTAGTTTTTCTTTTAATATGCGGTATTTAGACCGTCTGATAATTGCTTCGATTTTTTTCATTTTTTCTAATTTTTAGATTTGATTTAAAATTTATAAATAGCAGCCATAACAAATGAGCTTAAGTTCTTTTGTGGATTTAAATTTTTGTCGACAAAAATTTTATTTGAACCTGAATCTATTCTCAATTCAGGAATAATTACCAAATTATCGTCTAGTATGATGTTGCCGGATAGGGTTGTGGCAAAAATTCGAGAATTTATATTTCCTGTAAAAGAATTGAAATATTCGGGTCTTAAGCCTATTTCAAAAGTATCGCTGACTTTTAATTGCATGTAAAGTGCTGTGCCATAAAAGCCTACATTGTCATTTAGTGAATTTACTTTGGTTGTTTGATAAGTTGTATTTATTCCTAAGTAAAGTTCATCGCTTATATTAAAACCTCCGGTATAGTCAATTTGAAATGTTTCGCGGGTATCAGGATTAGTGTCTTGATCGCCGTAAATCATATTTAAATATTGTCCTTTATAGCCGTATTGTAAACCTAATGTGTAGGTGTCTGTGCTGTTGCGTTCTGTGTCGTCTGTGGCATTCATTATCGCCAACATTAACGATGAATCATTAGATAAAGTAAAATCAGCTCTCAATCCGGTATGAGAAAAGGGGCCGTTAGAGAACATATAAGACGTAGAGTAGTTAAAGTTACCGCTAGGCGAAATGACTTCGTATCCTAAAAAGGTGTTAAACTTTCCGAGCGTAAGTTGAAGTTTATCAGAAATCCTGTAATACATGTACAATTGATTTACCAATGTGTTACTGGCGGATTCACCTCTTGGTCCAAAAACCAAATCGCCTACAAATCCAACTTTTTCACCTTGTTGTTTGGCGATAATGTTTACCATACCTAATGAAAATCCGGGTTCATTCGCAAAAGAAGTAAAAGGAGACGTGCCCAAGATATCGGCTTTATTAGGAGCGTTTAAATTAGATCGAAAATACGTATCTACCGTTCCTGAGAGGGTGTAAGTTTTTTTTGTTTCTTGCGCGGTAGTCATTAGCATATTTAATAATAGTGTTGCCAAAATGATTTTTTTCATAGTAGTTGCTTTTAGTTAATAATTAGGTTTAGAACTTAAAGCTGACAAATGTATTTATAAAAATTAGATAAACAAGGGGGTGTTACATCGAAAACATTAAAAAAAGAAAGTATAGAGTTAAAATAAAGGGGGTAAAAATACAAAAAGAGTAAAATATAAAATATTTATATAAAAAAATAGGGGGTATTTATAAAATATACACAATTATTTAAGATTCTTATAAATGTGAATTTTTTTTAAAAAAAGTAAAAAAAGTTTTTGTTATAGTGTTAAATCGGCCAATAAACAGATTTTGAGCCTCTTCTAGAATAACTTAAACAACTCTTATCTTGTTAAAAAGAGCTTCAAAAGGCCATTTAAAAGGTGAGAATATGTCCTTGTTTTGGAAAAATAAGTTTTAATTTTAGAGAGTTAGCTTCTAAAAGTTCAGTTTTAATAATCTGCTCGTTGTTTTGGTGTGGTTTTCTGTGGGTAATTACTACAGGAAAATGGCGTAGGATGTTAATACCTGTAAATTTACTCAGAACAGACATTTCTGTATAAAACCATTTAGGTGTTAAATGACCGAAAAGCTTTGCGTCTGCTTGAGAATTGGGAAATGAAACTTCAATAAACAGTCCTTTAAGTTTCTTAGATTTTACAAGAGGTGCTATTTTTTCCCATAGATTTTCTAAGTCTTTCGATTTTTCGACACTGTCGGCGCCGGTGTCGCCCAAATACAAGAGGTAATTATTTTTATAACGTATTAAAAAGGCCAGGCTTTTATAAGGATTGCCATGGCTTAACTCAAATGTTGTGACGTACATCTCTGTATTTTTCAAGGCAACTTCTTTATTTAAATCTAAGGTTTGATAGTGATAGGTGCCTAACTGTGGCTTTTCGCCTTCATCGGCAAAATTGGCCCAATTTATCCATGAAAAATATTTATTCTTAAAGGCGTCAATGACAAATTGGGAGCTGTAGATAGACTTTTTACTATCGGCTGGAGCATTCATAACAAGGCCGGCCACGTGGTCTAAGTGGGCATGAGAAATAAGATAGCCTTTAATATTTTCTTGTAAGACCGATTCGGCCGATTTAACAAATAAGCCATTCTTCACGGCTTTAGAGAGTCCGTGGTAAATAGTACCGGCATCAAGGCAAATGTAATTTTCAGAATTTTTAGGCGCCACCAAATAAGCCGATAAATTACTCTCGTCAAGCCCGCCTTTAACACCCAATGGTATTACTTTAAAGTTTTGTGCCGATAGATTTACAGATATAAAGAGGGTAAAAAAAAAGGTGTAAATATTTTTCATGGCTTAATGATAATCTTGTGATTTCAAAGCTAATCAATTAAAATAAAAAAGCCCAACTTTTATAAAGTGGACTCGATTAATTTTTTACGTCGGTTTGC
>CAZMBM010000048.1:0-15438 GCA_964564475.1 uncultured Flavobacteriaceae bacterium
CTAAAGGAATGACTTGTAAGGCATATTTTTTTTGAGGGACGTTTTTCATAATGGCTTTTCCGTTATCATTTGTAATTATTTCGTAATTACCAATTCTTACAACCACATTGCCAATACTTCCTTCATCTCTAGAGTTTTGATTACCATCGCCATTTAAATCGTAAAATGATCTGATATTTATGGTGGCAGCGGTTTTTTCTAAAAATGGAATGGGAATGCCAAAGTCTTTTTTAAGACTAAAACCTAGGGTAAAATCACTATTTATGGACGCACCCGTATTGGGAGGTGTGTTATTGTTTGGACCGATGAAATTATTGCCAAAAAGATTGGTGAAATTTCGTGTACTGAATGAGTAACTTGAATTAATACTAAAACGCCAACCACTGTCGGTAAAATAGTAAAGTATTGGAAATAAGCCTATACTGTGATTTTTAAAAATGTTTATATAGCTGTAAACAATGTTGTTATCTAGTACCAAATGACGGTTTTTAAAAGCGTATTGGTTTTGAAGTGATAAACGTATTGATTGGGGTGTTATATTATCGCTAAATTGGGTATAGGTATTTGTTGAGGTGATAAAACCATAGTCATATTTGACGTTAAAATTCCAAACCTTGTAACGCAATAATAATGACATTTGAAGGCTAAAGAAATTTTTCTCATCTTGATTGCTTTGCGGGATACTATAACCTGCTTTTAGGTTTAATGAAGAAAAGAAATTTTGAGTAAAATCAAATTGAGAAGCTCTAAGGCTTGCCCCTCTGGAAATAAGTCTGTTTTGAGGGTAATTTGTTAGTTCGTAGTACAATCCGGGTTGTAGGTTGCCAAAGCGTGTATTAGTGTTAAAAATGATACTGTTAAACAGCACTTCTTGTTTAGATAATAAACTATTGTCATCCAAACTGAATAAATTGACATTTTGATAGAAGTTATTAAAGTTAACCGACCATTTTTTATTTATGATATAGTCACTTCTGTGATTGATGTACAAGCGTTCAAAAGAGCCTAAACTGAAGTTTTTATCGTTATAACGACCATTAAAGTTCACTTTTAAGTTTCTATTAAGAAAATTGGCACTATAGGTTGTCCCAATAGAAAAACCTTTTATGGTTCCCGTATTTAAATCGTCGGTACGGGTAGATAAAGCCCCTAAAAAAGTAACAAAATGTTTCTTTAAAAATTTTAAAGAAGGCTCTATTGAAAAGACATTGGTATTTCTGTTTTGAAATTTTCTTTCGTTTCGCGACAAGCTGCCTTTTATTTTAAAAAAACTGGTAGGATTATATGTATGACTTAAACCAAAAGAGCGATCGGTTGTCAGGCTATTTCTATCGTTGTTAAGATAAAACACACTTGTTTTATGTTGATTTAAATATTTATAAGAAGCTTTTATTCCGTAACCTGTACTGGAAAGACCTATTATATTGCCGGTTATTTGACCAACTTCTATAGTTTTTATATTGTCATAATAGCCCACATACCATGCGGCATTTCTAAAGGGGTCATTGCTAAAGTACGATTTGTTATAATTAACTTGAGCGTAATACGCTAAACTGGCCTCGTCATTAAGTTGTTTATACCCTCTTAAGTTAATGTTCATAACGGCATTATTGTCTAATAAATTTTGGGCGCTAAGTTCAACGGTAAGGGGTATTGAAGGATATCCATAAGGCTGAACCTCAACAAGATTTGGGAGCTTAATAAAATCTACTTTTATATCCTTTCGTTGGGTATTTTTCGAATTGATTTTTGTGGGACTTGTATTAATAAACAAGCTGTGTTTTTTATAATCAAGGCTGCCGTTGGGGATGTAACTATCTATAGATAATTTTTTAACATTTCTGTCTTTTTGTTCAACTTCTGAAATTAAGTAATTAAATTTCTCGGTTTCATCGGCATTTAAATTGAGCGTTAAGTTTGGATTTCTCAAAGGGTTTTTAAGTGTATCAGATATATTTAAGTCGCCTTTAAGGGTCTTGTAGTTTACAAATAAATCTTGTTTGGTATTACCTGTATTTGTGATACTGTAAGACAGTTTTTTTGTTTTTTCGTTATTTTTAAAATAGAGTTTGTTTTTAGATTTTAAACTCACCTTCCAAGAGACCTTTTTCTTTGTTCTTAGGGTAAAATAGTCATTGGCAATTTGCTGATTGTCCTCATCCAGTAAAAAGGCATTAATGAGAACATCACTGCCATTAATATTTAATTTAAATGGAATAAGAATTACCGGAATAAAAATAGTATCTCTCGGTACAGCTGTGTAAACTTTATCTTGATTGTCTAAAGTTGTCCAGTCTTTAGGTTTGGTTACACTAAGTGTAAACTGAATTTTACTCAGTGTGTTATTGTAAACTTTTAGAACATTTGTTATAACCTCTCCTTCTTTCAGTTCTATTTCGCTTCTGGTAAATTCTGTAAAAATTTTGGAAATGGGTTGCGCTACTTCTGCTCTAGAAATTGTCGGTGTAATTTGTGCAGAAAGTGTATTAAATGAAAAAAAACCCAGTACAATATAAAAGCAAAAGGTTGAGAAGAAAGAGTTTGGTTGAGGGGAAAGGTTTTTTAGCACTTCATTATGGATTTTCTTCTAAGTGAAACCTTAAATTTAATTGGAAAATACCCGGATTAAAGACAAATTTGGGAACCACTCTAACATCAATATCAAAGTGAAATTCGTCATAATTACTAATATAATTACCGGGGCCGTTAACATTTGTAGTGCAACTACCGGCAGGTGTTACAGGTAAGAGTGCCGCAATAATGTCTAATATATCGGTATTCGTTGTGACAGTTTGGTAAATGCCATCGCTAGGGGAAGTAGCACAAGCATTACGCACACGAACTTGCAATATGTTTATTGTAGGATTACTATTTAAACCATTTCCATAAAGGGCGAGCTTTTCCCATTCGTTATTGGGAGTACCGGCACTTGGGTTGTTATCTAATAACATTGTTAAATTCCAAGAGCACAGCGGATCTGGAATGGTTTTATCTTCAACACGTATTTTAAGTCGGGCTGCTCCTATAATGGTTAACCCCCCTTGATATTTTGAAGGTGAATCAAAAGTCATTATATTACTGACACTGGTATTGGGTTCGAAAGCAACTAAACCACAGTGAATTTGTCCTCTACTTACCATAAAAAAGCAGAAGAAAATCACAGATATAGCCATACGGTTTTTCAGTAGCATTCTTGTTTTTAAAATTAGAAAAAGGATGTGGCCGTAAATATAGCCACATCCTTTAAAATATGTATTATAATTATTATAAATCTACTGATCTTCCAATAATACGTATTGTACAAACATGGTATAAACACCAGGCTCAGCATAGTTACCGGCTGCATTAGAGGTAACGATATCTTGAGCAGTTGCTCCGTCAGCAGAGTATGCATTTGGAAAAATGGCAGGCAAGCCTGGCATAATTCTATAATCTAATGAATAATAGTAATTAGACGTTGTGCCTGTTTGAGTTAAATAACTACCACCAGGTAAAAAGTCGCCTATACCGGTTGTTCCGGAATGGCCACCAATATATTTATCTGCAGCTGATGGTGGTGTATTTGTTCCACCATTTACATATAAACTGTTGGCACCACTAGGCGATCCGGCAGGGGTAAAAGCTGCGCTATAATCTTTATAAGTCGCAGTAATACCAACCGCAGAAGCACCATTATTGGCTTGAGATTGTCTAATTTCTAGTAAACTTAATGGTAAATTAGGAATGGCATTAGGGTTATTGTTACCGTAATCTATTTGTTGGTCCCAAAAACCGGCACCATTTGTTCCTGATGATCTACCAACAGCGTATAAATCCCAACTAACAGTAGAACTAACTTTTAAGATAGTTGCACCGTAATGGGTTATACCTGCAAAATACTCGTTGATGTCGTCGAATACAAATTCGATTTGGTCTGGAGTTGTCATGTCTAACTGCAACACAGGTTGCAAGTCCATCGTAATGGTGACGTCTTTTTCGTCAATTAATTGGGCCCGAAGGCTTGTAGCTCCTAAGAAAAGAACGGCTACTAATAAGTAAAAAATTTTCCTCATAATAAATTGGGGGTTAAAGATTTATAATTATAAACATATTCAAAAAATTTAGTTTATCTCAAATTCTAATTTGGCGGCTTGTATTTCATCAGCACTGCCGTAGTCTAAAACACCAACAGCCAAATATTTTCCTTGTGGCATTTTTGCCGGTAATTCAAATATAAAATCACGTATTAAATCGGGCATAATAGTAAAACGTTTTACTTTCAACCGCGTCTGTCTTCCTGTATCTAAGTTGGTTAAATCTATATATGAAGTACAATAAGCAATGCCATCGCCTTGATTTTGAGCTTCTATATATATAGTTTTGTCAGTCTCTGTATTTCTAAATGTAAAATTTGTTATTTCTATTTTATTCGTCAGTACGTTTGGCGGATTTTGATAAACAAAAACACCAAAAGCAAAAGTTGGAACAATACCCAAAGCAATGGTGTTGCCATTTTTAGTCACATCACTCAACCTCAAACGCGGCTTTTGTTCTTCGAGCATAATAATACTCCAAGCCGATTTGAATCCCGAATCGGAAGTAGGAATCGTTATGGTAAAAGCCACTTCTTTGCGTTCTCTTGGTTTTAACTCTATAAATGTAGGCGAAATATTGAGCCATTTTGACAATGAATATTTACCTTCTCCGGCGGGTAAAAAATTACTTTTACCACGACCATTCATATTAAAATCGTAAACGTTTACCTGAAATTGTTTTTTAAAATTACTGGAGTTATTAACTGTAATCTTATAGGTTTTGGTTTCACCCGGATTTAAACTCAAATTAAAATGTGCCGGCGATACTGAAACACCCTTTGTACTTCTGTTTTTTGATTTTGAATTAACCCCAACAGTTTGGACAGTTTGTGCAGAAACAGAGGTTAAAAACGTTAAACTAAGGAAAAATAAGGTAAATACCTTACATATAGAAAGATAGCTTGATTTAGTTCCAACAGAATATGAAACACCAGTAACACTGGGTAATTTGAGGGGGTTTACCATTATGTTAAATATAATTTATATTACATTTTACATGCAATTATACACTATATATTTTAAAAAATCAAAAAAATAGTGGGATATTTTATCTAAAAAAGAAGTCAAAACCCTCTATTTCTCTACAAATGTACATTTTTTGTTATTCATTTAATAGCCATAATCGCATTCTAATTTTTATAAAATTGTATATTCGTGATATCTTTTAATCTTAAAAATAAAAGTGAATACACCCATTGTTTATTTAAAAGGGGTTGGCCCCGTAAAAGCACGTGTTTTAAAATCAGAATTAAATATAAACTCGTTTGCTGATTTACTCGAGTATTTTCCTTTTAGATACATAGACAGGTCTCAATTTTATAAAATAAATCAGCTGTGTCATAATTCCTCCGAAGTCCAAATTGTAGGGAAAATCATTTCCATTGAAACATTTCCCCAAAAAAGAGGAAACCGGCTTGTGGCCAAATTTACTGATGGTACCGGTGTTTTAGACTTGGTTTGGTTTAAAGGTGTTAAATGGATTAAAGCTAATCTGAAACTAAACACTCCCTATGTTATTTTTGGAAAATTAAACTGGTTTAGCAATCATATATCTATGCCTCATCCCGATTTAGAGTTGCTTTCTGACTATAAAAAGCGACTTCAGGCAAAAATGCAACCTATTTATTCTTCTTCAGAAAAGCTTATAGCACATAGTTTAAACAATAGAACTTTTATAAAATTAATAAGACAAGTTTTTACAGAAAATATATCGATTAAAGAAACACTTTCTGATTCATTACGAAATGAATTAAATCTTATAAGTAAAAAAGAGGCCCTTTTTAATATTCACTTTCCCAAAAGTCAAGAGTGGCTTACCAAGGCACAAACCCGATTAAAATTTGAAGAATTTTTCTTTATTCAGCTACAAATGCTTAGGCAAAAACTCAGTCGGAAACAAAAAATAAAAGGTTTTGTTTTTACTGAGGTAGGACAAAATTTTACTGAATTTTACAATAAATATTTACCCTTTACTTTAACCAATGCTCAGAAAAAAGTATTAAAAGAAATTAGAAAAGATATGGCCACCGGCGCTCAAATGAATCGCTTGCTTCAAGGCGATGTGGGGTCTGGCAAAACAATTGTAGCTGTACTGAGTATGTTACTGGCGCTTGATAACGGCTTTCAGACCGCCTTTATAGCCCCGACAGAAATTTTAGCCAAACAACATTTTAATGCTGTTAAAGAGTTGCTTAAAAATCTATCGATAACAATAGAATTGTTAACAGGCTCTACCAAAACTAAAGATAGAAAAAGATTGTTTGAAGATTTATCGACAGGTCATTTAAAAATTTTGATTGGGACACACGCTGTTTTAGAAGAAAAAGTGAAATTTCACAATTTAGGTTTGGCTATAATTGATGAACAGCACCGTTTTGGTGTGGCACAGCGCGCTAAGATGTGGCTTAAAAATACCTTGCCGCCTCATATTATGGTTATGACAGCTACACCCATTCCTCGAACACTAGCTATGAGTGTTTACGGAGATTTAGATATTTCTGTAATTGATGAATTACCCCCTGGCAGAAAATCGGTTAAAACAGCCCATAGGTTTGACTATAATAGGTTAAAGGTATTTAAATTTATAAAAGATGAAATAGCCAAAGGCCATCAAATATATATAGTGTATCCGTTAATAAAAGAATCAGAAAAAATGGATTATAAAGATTTAATGGATGGCTATGAAAGTATAGTGCGTTACTTTCCTATGCCCGAATACCAAGTGAGTATTATGCATGGGCAAATGACTGCCGATGCCAAAGATTACGAAATGAATAGGTTTGTAAAAGGCGAAACACATATAATGGTGGCTACTACGGTTATTGAAGTAGGGGTAGATGTGCCCAATGCCAGCGTTATGATTATTGAAAGTGCAGAGCGCTTTGGTTTATCGCAACTACATCAGTTAAGAGGACGTGTTGGCAGAGGTAATACCCAAAGTTACTGTATCTTAATGTCCGGTCAAAAACTAACCGATGAGGCTAAAATACGTTTAGAAACGATGGTGCAAACAAATGACGGTTTTAAAATTGCAGAAGTCGATTTAAAATTGAGAGGTCCGGGTAATCTTATGGGAACACAGCAAAGTGGTGTACTGAATCTTAAAATTGCCGATATTGTTAAAGATGCGCCTCTTTTAAACCTGGCCCGTCAAAAAGCTATTGAATTACTCAAGAAGGATTCTAATTTAGAACTTCCCGAGAACAGGTTTATAAAAGCCGCTTATCTTGAAAAAATGTCAACTCAAGCCCTTTGGTCTAAAATCAGTTAAGAGTTATTGATTTTAATATCAGAAACTTAAAATTAATGAAATCGATTTAGTGAATTTAAATACTCAAGTACAATTAACAATTTGCTATTCTATATCTTTGTTTTTTTATTTAAAGATATGATTATAATAGCAGATAGTGGGTCAACAAAAACCAATTGGTTGATTTTGTCAGAAGATGGAAAAGAGTTATTTACAGAAAGTACAAAAGGCTTAAATCCTGCTGTTTTCTCCCAAAAAATTTTAAATGAACGTATTTTAGGTAATCAAAAACTTCAAGAATTAAAAGATGAGGTTAGCATTCTAAAATTTTTTGGCGCCGGCTGTGGCACAGAAACACCTAAGAAAATATTGTCAACCGTTTTACAATCGATTTTTAAAAAGGCTAAAATTACAATTGGCGAAGATACAGCTGTTGCTGTTTATGCTACGGCCGATAATAAGCCCGGCATTGTGTGTATTTTAGGTACCGGCTCTAATTGCAGTTATTTTGATGGTGAAAAAATTCATCAAAAAGTTGTGTCTTTGGGCTATATTGTTATGGATGATGCCAGTGGGAATTATTTTGGTAAGCAACTGTTAAGAGATTATTATTACGGTAAAATGCCACAAGATATAGCAGCCAAGTTTAAAAATGAATTTAATTTAGATGCCGATTTTATTAAAATGAATCTTTACCGTAAAGAAAACCCCAATACTTATTTAGCACATTTCGGCCATTTTATGGTCACTTACAAATCACATCCCTATCATCAAAAAATGATAAATACGGGTCTGCGATTATTTATTGAAAATCAGATTTTACAATATCCGGAAGCCAAAAAATTACCCATACATTTTGTAGGCTCTATTGCCCATTTTTTAAAAGAAGAAATTGCTAAAATATTAAAAGAATATAACTTAACTTTGGGTATTGTAGAAAGACACCCCATTAGAGGATTAATAAAAAATCAGTTAAAGTTAAAATAAAATGAAAATTGCCATTATTGCACACGACGGTAAAAAAGCCGAAATGGTCCAATTTTTACAAGAACACAAGTCTGTTTTAAATAGTAAAAATATAGACATTGTAGCCACTGGCACAACGGGAACTAAAGCCGAAAAGGCAGGTCTTAAAGTGCACAAATACCTGTCGGGGCCTTATGGGGGTGATGCTCAAATAGCGTCATTGGTGGCCGAAGGCGTCATAGATATGGTTTTGTTTTTTAGAGACCCGCTGGAAAAACATCCGCACGAACCGGATATATCTATGCTTATGCGCTTATGCGATGTTCATGACATCCCGTTGGCAACAAATCCGGCTACAGCCGAATTGTTGATGAAAGGTTTACATTAAAGTTATTTTACGGCAATCATAGAGATTTCTACATTGACGTCTTTTGGCAATCGCGCTACTTCTACCGTCTCTCTGGCGGGCGCTGTATCTGAGTTGAAATAGGCACCGTAAACAGTGTTAATTGCCGAAAAATCATCCATATTTTTAATAAAAATACTTGTTTTAACAACATTTTCAAAAGTCATGTCGGCTTTTGAAAGTATGGCTTTTAAATTTTTCATAACAAGTGTTGTTTCCTTTTTTATATCTCCTGTTTCAAAAGATTGTGTTGCCACATTAAAGGGAACTTGCCCCGAAATAAACAAAGTATTGCCACTTAAAACGGCTTGGTTGTACGGTCCAATAGGAGCGGGTGCTTTTGATGTTGTGATAATTTTTTTCATAATATATAATTTTAGAAGAATCTTCGGTCGGGGACTTTGCGTTTATCCCATTTTAAATCGCTAAATACAGATGATTTGACACCTATGTAAAAATAATATGTTGAGCGGTTGCCAATAGGCACCCAATTAAAACTCAATTTCCAACTGTCTAAATCGCGGGCAAACCGCAATTGGGTATAGGTAATACCTTTATTTTTAAAGTCGTAACCGGATGATATGCCAACGGTAAATTTAGGTGTCAGCTCCATACTTCCCGAGAGTTGTACAGACTGGGAAGAAATTTCATTTTCGCCTCTAAAATTAGAATAGTTTAAGGAATACCTCAGGCTAAAATTCCAAGGGATTGTCGCTTTATAAAGCTCGGCTGTTTTTTCTATATTTTCACCTTTAGGATTGTCGTCTCTAAATTCATTATCTGAATTATTATTTATATCTCGACCAAAAAAATTATCGTCTTGTTGGGTTTTTGTTTTCTTTCGGCCTTTATCTTTAGAAAACATATCACTAGAAAAATTATAATTCATAGTAAGATTAGCATTTGTTAATCTAAGAAGCCCACCGCCATTATTTACATTAAATTTATTAAATCTATTGCCGTTGGCATCGATGGCATAAGGGTCTAAAATGGCATTTAAGTTGATGTTTAATTTTTTGTTTAAAATTTGTGTACCGGCATTCATAGTAACGGGGCTCCATTTTAAAGAATCTGCGGCAATATTGTAATTGGTTCCAAAATTTAAATTGTTTAAAAGAGTTATCTTTTTAGGTTTGGCATTTAAAGAATCTTTGGGAACAACTTTAGCTTCAAGCGTGCTGTTAACAGCTATACCTATACTTTCTGACAAACCGCTGGTTGGACTGCCGTAAATGCCGTTTTGAAACGGATTAAATTTTTGGATATCTGTAGGGTCAGCACTGGCCTGAAAATCTTGTAAATAGAAACTAAAATCAGGACGGTAATTAAAAGATATAGAGGGTCTTACAATATGCCTGATAGCCTGTAAACGCTTACCCTTTTTAAATTTAAAGGTGCCATAAACTGTCGTACTTAAAGAGAGAGAGGTGTTGTATTCCCTGAAGGAATTAAACCCGCTAAGAGTGTCGGTTACTACGGTGTCTAGACTAGAATCATAGCCTTTGTTCAAACTGTTAAAATACCAAACCTCTTTGTAGTTTGCACTAGGCGAAAGTGTAAAATATTTTAACATTTTTATGCTTGTACTGGCCGCTAAATCGTGTTGGACACCGGAACGTGCATTTTGAAACATAGCCTTTTTAAAAAACTCTTGGTCGTTGGTTATAACTCTATAATCGGCTCTTAAGTTATAAGTTAAACCCAAATTGTGTAAAGGATTTTTTTTAGGCCCCGATTTTGGTGCAAAAGGATAAATACGATCCATACTTACCTGAAGAGATGGAAAAGACATGTCTATTTGTTGTGTGTTTGTATTTTGAGCCAGAGTTATAGATGATGTTAAGTTAAAAGGTGTTCCTA
Source organism: uncultured Flavobacteriaceae bacterium (assembly GCA_964564475.1). GTDB lineage: Bacteria > Bacteroidota > Bacteroidia > Flavobacteriales > Flavobacteriaceae > CG1-02-35-72. The sequence continues at coordinate 10,556 of CAZMBM010000048.1, forward strand.
CAAATTTTTTACTGTAAGAAATAGATGAGTTAAATGTATTTGTTAAAAACAAAGGGGTACTGTATTCATTTAACGATTGCCTAAAAAATTGACTGCTTCCAAAATTAACCGATGCCGAGAATCGCGAATTAGGACTTGCCTTGCTGTCTTGTGTATGGGTCCATCGTATGTTAAAGTTAGAGGCTTTACTGTAGTCGGGGAAACCGCGTTCACTATTTATTAAGTTCTCAAACTGAATACTGATATTGCCCGTAAAACGGTACAGTTTGGCATAATTTGAGACGGCTCTAAACCCCCAACTGCCATTGGTATAAATATCACCTATTAAGGCCAAATCAAAATAGTCGTTTATCGCAAAATAATAACCGCCATTTTGTAAAAAATAACCTTGATTGTTGTTTTGTCCCCAAGTTGGAAATAAAATTCCCGAAGCACGCCCTTGCGTTATAGGAAAATAAGCAAAAGGCAGAAACAACGGTGTGGGAACATCGGCAATAACCAAATTACTAATACCTGCTACCACTTTTTTACCGGGTACAACCTTTACCTTACTGGTTTGAATATAATAATCGGGTTTTAGTTTTGTAGAGGTTGTAAAGCGCGCTTTTTTTATGTAATGTGTAGAGTCGTTTACTTTTTTAGATTGAAGACCGGTTATTATAACACCTTGCTGATTGGTACGTAAACCCCAAATAATAGCCTTTTCGTTTTTAAAATTATAAAGCATAGAATCTTGTGTAGATTCTTGATTTCCTTGTGTAAAAAGGGGTAGTTGTGTATAGTTACCTAAGCTGTCTTTTATGCCTTTTGCATAGGCTAAATTGTTTTTATAGTCTATTATTATAAGCCCCGCTTTAATTTTTATATCGTTGTATTCCAGTTCGGCTTTATTGTATAGCGTAGCGGTATTGTTAATATAATCGTTAAGCTCATAATCCAGTGCTTTGTGTTTTACAATAGTGACTAAAAATTCGGCCGGTTTTGCAACAGAATCGTTTTTAATGGAGTCTTTAGCTATAGAAGGGACTTTTTTTAAAGGAGATTTTCTAGATTTCTTTTGTGAAAAACCAATAAAAGTTCCTAAAAGAAATACCAGTAATACTAAATGTATGTTGTTAAAATTTGTATCCAACGCTTTTAATAGTATTTTTGTTCTATTAAAGAAATAGAATCGTTATTTTAAGCAAAAAATATAAATATTTTAACAACTAAAAATAACTAGACAAACATACATATATTTTTTTTGAGTAAACTTAAATTTTTACTAAATAAACGACTGTGTTTTGTTCGATAATTAAGCGTAAACAATGTTACAATTTAAGCATACTATTTTCTTCATGTTAGGGTTTATAGTCATTTTTTACACCCCTACGTTAAGCGCACAAAGTAAATTGTTTACGGTGGTTTTAGATGCCGGACATGGCGGATCAGACCCGGGGAATTTAGGTACAAAGCGCTATAAAAAACACGAAAAAGACATCGCTCTTGACGTGACCTTAAAAGTTGGAAAAATTTTGTCAGAAAAATACAAAGACATAAGGGTTATTTACACGCGTACCAAAGATGTATATCCCGATTTGTGGCGACGGGCTAAGGTTGCCAATGAAGCCAATGCCGATTTGTTTGTGTCTATTCACTGCAACTCATTTGGAAACAGTGCTTACGGTACAGAAACTTTTGTTTTGGGTGTTCATCGCAATAAGACCAATTTGGAAGTGGCTAAACGCGAAAATGACGTTATTTTATTAGAAAAAGATCACGAAAAACACTATTCATACGACCCCAATTCGCCGGAGTCTATAATCGGTTTAACACTGATGCAAGAGGAGTACTTGGATAAAAGTATAGAATTGGCCCAATTGGTAGAAGATGCTTTTGTTAATGATGCCCACAGAAAAAGTCGTGGTGTAAAGCAAGCCGGATTGATAGTTTTACACCAAACCTATATGCCCAGTGTATTGGTAGAGGTAGGTTTTTTATCGAATAAAAAAGAAGAAGATTTTCTCAATTCTAAAAAAGGCCAGTTAAAAATGGCCAATGCCATTGTTAGTGCTTTAAAAAAATACAAAGATCACTTATTTAAAAATGAAGTGGTTATAAACGATGAGAGGCCTGTAAAAACAGCTAACACACCAAAGAAAATAAGTGTAAAAAAGAGAGATAAAGCAAAAGTAATTTTTAAAGTCCAGATAGCTTCAAGTAGAAATAAGATAGCGACTAAGTCATATAATTTCAAAGGATTGAAAGGGGTTGAACGTGTTAAAGTTGGGACCTATTACAAGTATTATTTAGGAAAAACCGATAGCTATACCAAGATAAAAACATTAAAACGAAAAGCCCAAAAAAAGGGATACAAATCGGCTTTTATAGTCGCATTTAAAAAAGGTAAAAAAATTGCAGTCAGTACTGCTTTAAAATAAGCTAAAAATATAGCGATTTTGTAAAAAAATCAGTACTATTGTTACGTTAAACAGAAGCTATGATAAAAATATCGCGTGAATTTATGACAGGTTTAATAGCTGTTCTCACCATTATCTTATTTATTTGGGGATTCAGCTTTATAAAGAATGACAATATTTTTAAAAAAGAACGTGTTTTTTACGCTGTTTATAAAAATGTTCAGGGATTAGAACCCTCGAGTTTGGTAACAATTAACGGCTTTAAAGTAGGTAAAATTGACAATATTTCATTTCACCCCAAAAAGAAAGGCTACTTAATTGTAACTTTTAGTCTCAATACAGATTTTCAATTTTCAAAAAAAAGCATAGCTAAAATTTACAGTTCCGATTTAATAGGTACTAAATCATTATCTGTTATTCCCAAGTATAAGGGCGTATTGGCCGTTGACGGCGATACTTTAAAAAGCGAAATAGAACCGGGTGTTTTTGAATTACTCAACGATAAAGTAGCCCCTTTACAATCAAAATTCGAAAGCTTGTTAATCCATACAGACTCTACTATGCAGAGTCTTAACAATATTTTAGATACCCATACTGTTAACAATATTAAAACAGCCATTAAAAGTTTTAAAAACAGCTTGTTGGTTTTTGAGGAGACTTCTAAGGTAATTGATTCTATGGTTAAGGGAAGCAAAACTAACTTTGATGAAATTTTGAACAATTCTAAAAGTATTTCACAAAACCTCAAACAATTTACAGACACGCTCAATCAGGTAGAAATTACAGCGACATTCACAAAATTACAATCAACTTTAGGTAATTTAGACAGCATATTATCTGATGTGCAATCGGGTAAAGGAAGTCTGGGGCAATTGCTTAAAGACGAGAGTTTGTATCAAAGCTTCACCAACGCTTCAAAAGAGTTAGAAGAGTTGTTGCGCGATATGAAATTACACCCCAAACGTTTTGTTCATTTCTCTTTATTTGGCAAAAAAGCCAAAGCCTATAAAGCGACACCAAAAGACAGTTTAAAATAAATGAGTTTTATCAAAAACATATCATATAAAGGAGCCTCTAAAACTTTACAATATATCAAGACTAAAGACGACAAAAATAATTGGACGCATCAATAAAAACATTGTAATATGACTTATCTTCCTAATATACTATTTGCAATTCTGCTGTTTGTAGGCATCGTTTTTTTTGTAAAAAACATCAAAAAAGTTATCCGGAATATAAAATTGGGAAAAGATATTGACAGGAATGATAATCCCAAAGCCCGGTGGAAAAACATGGCTTTGATTGCCTTGGGACAATCGAAAATGGTTAAACGTCCGGTGGCCGGAGTATTGCATGTATTGGTTTACGCCGGATTTATCATTATAAATATCGAGGTCATCGAAATAATTATTGATGGTCTTTTCGGTACACACAGAATACTTTCTTTTGCAGGGAGACTTTACAATTTTTTAATCGGCTCATTTGAAATACTGGCCTTCTTAGTCTTAATTTCGGTCATTATTTTTTGGATACGTCGTATGGTCTTGCAAATTCCGCGTTTTTGGAATAAAGAAATGAAAGGTTGGCCAAAAAATGACGCTTTGTACATATTGTATTTCGAAATGGTACTTATGAGCCTGTTTTTATTGATGAATGCTTCAGATTACAATCTCCAGCAAATGGGTATAGGTCATTACAATAAAGTAGGCAGTTTTCCGATAAGTCATTTTATAGCCTCTTGGTTGCCTCAAGATGTAAGCACTCTCGAATGGCTTGAGCGCGGTGCATGGTGGTTACATATTATCGGTATTTTTATCTTTTTAAATTATCTCTACTATTCTAAACACCTCCATATTCTGTTGGCATTTCCCAATACTTATTTTGCCAATTTAAACCCAAAAGGACGTTTCAATAATCTAGAATCGGTTACCAACGAGGTTAAAATGATGCTTGACCCAAATGCCGACCCATATGCCGCACCGGCGGATGATGCGCCGGAGCCCGAAAAGTTTGGCGCCAGCGATGTGTTCGATTTAAATTGGGTACAATTACTCAATGCCTACACCTGTACAGAGTGCGGTCGGTGCACATCGGTTTGTCCGGCCAATATTACGGGAAAAGAACTGTCGCCCAGAGCCATAATGATGAAAACCCGCGACAGGCTAGAAGAGGTAGGACGCAATATTGATGCTAATAAAGAGTTTAAACCCGATGATAAACAATTGCTTAACGATTATATAAAACCCGAAGAACTTTGGGCTTGTACAACTTGTAACGCCTGTGTAGAAGCTTGTCCTGTAAATATCGACCCACTTTCTATTATTTTAGAGATGCGTCGTTATTTGGTTATGGAGCAATCGGCTGCGCCACAAGAACTCAATATGATGATGACAAATATAGAAAACAATGCGGCGCCGTGGCAATACAATCAGATGGACAGACTGAACTGGAAAGACGAATAAATATATTAACTGTTAAAATCAA
>CAZMBM010000049.1:0-15335 GCA_964564475.1 uncultured Flavobacteriaceae bacterium
GGAACTTATAAACCCCATACCTAAGTAAACTTGATACGTTGCCTTTGGAGTCATAGTATAGATACTAAACACGTCAGGGCTTCACTTTGAGTGAAACCCTGACTACACTTTTAAAATAATAAAACTTTTATTTCATCAGCTCAAAGCTGCGTTTTATAAAATTGGTCAGCGCTTCACCTTGTAACAGGTTTTGCGACAATTTGGCCAAATCTAAAGCCTGATTGACATACTTTTCTTTATTGGCCTTGGCTTTTAGTATTTTACCCATAAGCTCATGATTGGTATTGACTACCAAGTTGTACATATCGGGCATGGTACCCATTCCCATCATACCGCCACCGCCTGTGGCACTCATTTCCTTCATACGACGCATAAATTCGGGTTGTGTGATAATAAATGGATTTGAGTTACTGTCTAAGGCTTCTAATTGTACGGTATATTTTTCTTTAGGCACAACACCTTCTACTATGCCTTTGAGTTTCTCTTTTTCTTCATCAGACAATTTAGATATTTTGGCATCTTCTTTTTTAATAAGATTGTCAATATGGTCGGCATCTACACGTGCAAATTTTATTTTGTCGTTTTCTGTTTCTAATTTTTGGATAAGATGCGATACAATGGGCGAATCTAACAACAACACCTCGTAACCTTTGTCTTGAGCTTCTTTAATATAACTGTGTTGTTTGTCTTTATCTGCGGCATAAAGCACAATCAAATTGCCGTCTTTATCGGTTTGTTGGTTTTTTATTTTATCTTTTAATTCGTCAAAAGTGAGGTATTTACCTTCTACGGTTGGATATAAAGCGAATTTTTGGGCTTTGTCAAAGAATTTGGGTTCAGACAACATACCGTATTCTATAATGACTTTAATATCGTCCCATTTTTTCTCAAAATCTTCGCGGTTGTTTTTGTAAAGCGAATTGAGTTTATCGGCTACTTTTTTAGTGATATATCCCGAGATTTTTTTAACGGCTCCATCGGCTTGCAAATACGAACGCGATACGTTTAAAGGGATATCGGGCGAATCTATCACACCGCGTAACATCTGTAAGAAATCGGGGACTATACCTTCTACATTATCGGTTACATAAACCTGATTTTGATACAATTGTATGCGGTCTTTCTGAATATCTATATTGTTTGATATTTTTGGAAAATACAAAATACCTGTTAAATTAAAGGGGTAATCTACATTGAGGTGAATGTGAAACAAAGGCTCTTCGAATTGCATAGGATACAACTCGTGATAGAAGTTTTTATAATCTTCGTCTTTTAAATCGGCCGGTTTTTTAGTCCACGCCGGATTAGGGTTGTTTATAATATTATCTACCGTTATTTTTTCTTCTTTGGCATCATCGCCTTCACCTACTTTTTTAGTTTCTTCTTTGGTGCCAAATTTAATGGGGATTGGCATAAACTTGTTGTACTTTGTCAACAAGCTTGTAATTTTAGACTCTTCTAAAAACTCTTTAGAATCATCGGCTATATGAAGAATAATTTCTGTACCTCTATCGGTTTTTTTGGCTTTTTTAATACTGTAATTGGGCGACCCATCGCAAGACCAATGTACCGCTTCGGCGCCTTCCTTAAACGATTTAGTAATAATTTCTACTTTATCGGCTACCATAAAGGCCGAGTAAAAGCCGAGACCAAAATGGCCAATAATTCCGGGATCATTGCCTTTGTCTTTGTATTTATCTAAAAACTCTTCGGCACCCGAAAAAGCCACTTCATTAATGTATTTTTTAACCTCTTCTTCGGTCATACCAATACCTTGGTCGGTAATTTTAATCTGTTTCTTTTTCTTATCAACAGCCACTTCAATTTTAACACCGTCTAAATTGCCTTTAAACTCGCCTATAGAAGCCAAATGGTTTAACTTTAAAGTGGCATCTGTAGCATTAGAGATGAGTTCTCTTAAAAAAATCTCGTGATCTGAATACAAAAACTTTTTAATAAGCGGAAAAATGTTTTCTACCGTTACATTAATAGTTCCTTTTGTCATAATTGTGTAAATTTTTAATTGGCTAGTACAAGTCAAAAAAAGTACCAAATGTGTTTAAATGCCATATTGACAGATTAAAGTGACTTGTTTAAATGCTAAATATTCATAAATTGCGACAATAAATGTGATAAAGGCAAAATAATGCCTGTTTTTTATGCAATATTTATACCCTGATTAAAATTATGTATAATTCAAAAATAAGTGGCTTAGGTTATTACGTGCCTGAAAATGTGGTAACAAATGACGATTTGTCTAAAATGATGGATACAAATGACGCCTGGATTGAAGAGCGGACAGGTATTAAAGAACGTCATTGGATACCCGAAGGCAGCGAAGACACCTCTGCTGTTATGGGTGTTAAGGCTGCCAGAATTGCTATTAAACGGGCCGGTTTAGTGCCCAAGGATATAGATTTTATAGTATTTGCCACTTTAAGCCCCGATTATTATTTTCCGGGCTGTGGGGTTATGATTCAAGAAATGCTCGAATTGGATACTGTGGGTGCCATAGATATCCGGAATCAGTGTTCGGGCTTTATATATGCTCTTTCTACAGCCGACCAATTTATTAAAACCGGTATGTATAAAAATGTATTGGTCATAGGAAGTGAATTTCATTCGGGTGGCTTAGACAAAACCGATAGAGGTCGTGGCGTTACCGTTATTTTTGGTGATGGCGCCGGTGCAGCTGTTTTATCGCGCGAAGAAGATACTTCTAAAGGTATATTATCTACCCATTTACACTCAGAAGGAAAACATGCCAAAGCATTGATAGTAGAAAGTCCCAGCATTATGCACTGGGTACCTGCACTAATTGAAGAAAGAGGCAACGACAATCCTAATTACTACCCTTTTATGAATGGCCAGTTTGTATTTAAAAACGCTGTTGTGCGATTTGATGAAGTAATAAACGAAGGTTTGTCAAAAAACAATTTATCGGCTACAGATATTGACATGTTTATTCCGCATCAAGCCAATTTACGCATTTCACAATTTGTACAAAGGCGCTTTAAATTAAGAGACGACCAAGTGTATAACAATATTATGACTTATGGTAATACAACAGCCGCCTCAATCCCGATTGCTTTAACCGAAGCATGGGAACAAGGCAAAATTAAATCAGGAGATTTAGTTGTTCTCGCCGCTTTTGGCAGCGGTTTTACTTGGGGCAGTGCGATAATTAGATGGTAAATTAGCCTTTCCTTATATAGTTTAACTTTTCTTTTAATAGAACGAGATCTGCTTGATACTTACTAATATCACTTTTTACTTTTTTAAGTAACGGATTATCATCTGATGTATTGGCAAAGAAATTCATATTATTATCTAACTGTTGCATTTCTTTGGTAATCTCATCGATTTTCTTTCTCAAAAATATCTGTTCAGAATCAATTTTCCTGTCATTGTTTTCGGCTTTGTACCCATCTATCATAATCTTAAACTTAAGCATCGTCAATTCGTTTTTATCGAGCTTAAGACCTCCTAAAAGTTTTTCCAAAAATTTGTTAAACTTGGCCTCTATATGACGCATACTTGAAGGCACGTAACCTAGTGTTTTCCACTCTTTAATAAAGGTTTTTATATGCTCTAACGACAACTCAAAGTCTTTTTCTCCAGTTTTGGTTTTTAAAGACTCTAGATAGGCTTTTTTAGCATTAAAAGCCTCTACCGATTCTTTATTGTCTTCGTCTTTGGTAGCGTGATAACGATCAAAAAAGTGATTGCAGGCCTCTTTAAATTCTTTCCAAATTTTATCGGAATATTTTCGCGGTACATGACCGATATTTTTCCAATCGGCTTGAATTTTTTTTACTAGTGCAACAGTCCCCTCCAAATCTTCATTGTCTTTTAATTCTTGCGCCTGACTGAGTAAGGCTCTTTTTTTGGTCAAGTTATTTAATTGTTCACTCTTAATTTGCTTGTAAAAATTGTTTTTCTGACTGTTAAAATTGCGTGTGGCTTCTTTAAATTTTCGCCAAAGGGCTTCGTTTTGTTTACGCGATACACGTCCAACTTTAAAAAAATCGTCACGGTATTTTTCTACTTTTTTAATAGCATTTTGCCAATCGGAATGACTTTTTAATTCATCGGTATTAACCGAAACTATTTGTTCTATTATAAGTTCTTTTTTAGCCGTATTTTCGTCAAAAGTAGTTTTTAGTTCTTTAAACGATTCGTGGCGTTTGTCGTGAATCACCTTTGTTGCTTTGCTAAAGCGTTGCCATACCTCTTCGCGCAGTTCTTTTTGAACAGGGCCTACTTCTTCTTTCCAAAGTTTGTGTAACTGTTGTAATTCTTTAAAAGCCTCATCTATATTTTCTTCGTCATTAAGGGCTTCGGCGCGTTTAATTAATTTTTCTTTCTCTTCTAAATTGTGTCTAAAATCTAAATCTCTTAAATCTTTATTTAGATGCAATAAATCGTAAAATCGCTCAACGTGATGGTGATATGTTTGCCAAGTATCGTTGTATTTATTCCGTGGGATAAGCCCTACCGAACGCCAACGTTCTTGCAGGCTCTTAAAAGAATTGTACATTGTTCTAACCTCGGCATTATCAATCAGTTCTTTAAGAGATTCTATTATATCCAGTTTTATTTTAAGATTGTCTTGTAACTCATTTTCCAGTTGTGTATAATACTGATTCCGTTTTCTTTTATACTGACTGAGTAAGCTGTTGAATTTAGATTTTTGAGGTGATGCATAATGAAAGTCTATACTATTACCTCCGCCTTTAATAAAGGCTTCCTTTTCTGATGCCAAAGCAGCGCTAAATTTAGTATTGAAAGCATTTTTTATACCTTCAACATTGTCTTTTATTTTGTTGACAGGTGCATTAGTCACCAAATCTTCTAACTCTGCTACCAATGCGTCTAAATCGAGGTTTTTATAATCTTTTAGTAGAAAATCGCCAGATTTAGCAACAGGTTTCTGCGCTACTACAGAGGCTTCTTTTTCTTCAGAAACGACTTCTTTTTTGACTTTTTTAGGCGCCGGTTTTTTCGTATCGTCTTTAAGTTCAGTTTCTTTTAAATCAGATGTGTCAGACTTTTTAGATTCTTCGTTTTTAGCAGTATCTACTTTTACGGTTTTCTCTTTCTTTTGAGGTACTTCTTCCTTAGAAACAATCTCATCTTTAGCTTCAGTCTCTTTAACAGATACTTTTTTAGCTTCTTTTTTTACCGTTTTTTTAACTTCGCTTTTTGGTTTTGTTTCTTTTTTTGGCTCTGCTTCAGAATTTTCTTTACTTTCGTCTAACATCTTTAAGTATGTTTAAGGTTCACTAATCGTTTGCAATATAATAATAAGCATTGCAAAGCACAAAAATAAACTTTATTTAGATACTTTTTTCATCATTTTTTAGGAATTCCATATTTCCCAAGACTTCTCGGCTTGAAAAACAAGCATGTCATACCCGTTTTTTATCTGAGCACCTCTCTCTAAGCCCTTTAATAAAAAAGTTGTTTGTGGTGGGTTGTAAATTAAGTCGAATAAAATTTGATTCTTATGAAGGTATTGATAAGGAATATTGGGAAAATCTGTTGTTTTTGGGTAAGTGCCAAGCGGTGTACAATTAACTATGAGTCTCGCTTTACTTATCAGCTCTTTTGTAAGGCTATCATAAGATAGGTGCACTTTGTTTTTGGGGTTCCGCGACACAAAAACAACTTCAAAGCCCAACTTTAAAAGGATATAATTTACAGCTTTTGACGCACCTCCTGTTCCTAAAATTAGAGCTGTACCGTTTGTTTCATCACAAACCGATAACAGGGATTTTTCAAATCCAAAAGCATCGGTATTGTAACCAATCAGTTTACCGTTTAATATTTTAATTGTATTAACAGCACCTATCGTTTTAGCATCTCCGGACAAATCATCTAAAAAAGGCATAACAGTTTGCTTATACGGAATGGTAACATTAAGGCCTCTTATATCGTGTTTTTTTATAAGTATTTTAAAGTGTGATAAATCTTGTAAATCAAAATTTAAATAAGAATGTGTTTTGAGATTTAAATCTTTAAATTTTTGGGTAAAAAAAGTTTTAGAAAACGAATAGGAAATATTTTTTCCGACCAAACCGTATATTTTCTCTCTTTCGGAATTCATAAAAATTAGCGTTTATTTTTACGACCATACCACTCTAAAAAAAGCAAAATTATAACTCCCAAAAGAATATAAAGAAATGCATACCAAGTTTGTGGCGCTCCCAAATCGGGCATATATCTATGGTAATCTTGTACAATTTTATTACCGTTGGCATCTAGGGCAATAGCACCATCAACAAATTTATAAACGGCCTTTTTAAAAGGCCAAACCGTTCCTAATGAACCCGCTATAAAACCAATTATTAAAGCCGTAACAAATTGATGCCATCGTTTTAAAACATAACCTAAAATATGTGAGGTGACTACCAAACCAAATCCGGAGCCCGCGGTAAATGCGCCAATTATTTTAAGATAATGAATACGAACCGGATTACTAACAAAGCTAAAATCTCCTGAAACTACTTCGGCCATAGTCTTGTACAACATATTAACCGAATCTACCAAAAGTAAAACGTAATTACCTAAAAGCATCACTATAAAAGACCCCGAAAGACCCGGCAAGGTCATTCCCGACACCCCTACAATACCACAGAAAAAGACAAACCAAAGATTGTCGTTTTCTGTAGCCGGCTCCATTATACTTATAAGTACACCCACAGAAATACCTAAAATAATGGCTAAAACATTTTTAAAACGCCAGTCTTTAAAGTCTTTTGACACATAATAAATAGAGCCTATTATCATACCAAAAAAAGTACTCCACACGTATGTTTCGTAGTGGCGGATTAAAAAATCTAACAATTTAGAAACACTAAAATAGCTCAACATACTCCCGCCAAAAATAAATATTAAAAAGGGGGCATTTACATAGTTAAAAAAACTCTTAAATCGTCCGTTTAACAGTAATTTAAAGGCCTTTCTATTAATTTTTTGCAGTGAATAAATAAGCTCTTCGTAAAAACCGACCACAAATGCCACAGTACCTCCCGATACCCCCGGCACCTTGTTAGCCGCTCCCATAGCCAGCCCTTTGATAACCAAGAAAAAATTATCTATAATTGTTCTTTTTTGAGCCATCTATTACACTTTTGTTTGTGCCGTTTTTTCTAAAATTATTATCAAACCAAATCCTATAAAAGCTAAAAATATCGCAACAAAAAGCTGATTATCACCTTGATAATTAAAAGGTGAAATACTCTTATCTAAAATTACTTTTAACTTACCTTCAATTACCTCTGATTGTATAACCTGTTTCCACGGCCATATTTTATTTAAAGAGCCTATAATAAAACCTGTTAAAACAGCCAAAGTAGCCTCTTTATGATAATCGAACATCCATTTTAAAAGACGTGAAAAAGTAAGCAAACCAACAACCGCTCCTATAATTAATATAAAAATTGTTTTTAAATCTCTCGTATGTAAGGCTTCTAACACGGGTTTATAAGCCCCCAAAAGAACCAATATAAAACTTCCCGAAATACCCGGTAAAATCATAGCACAAATAGCCAAAGCCCCCGAAATAAACATAAACCAAGGCGATACATGTGACCCTAAGGAAGGTAAAATGGTTATATAATAAGCCACAAAAGCGCCTATTAGCAAGATTAAAATATGCTTTAAGTTCCATTTAGAAACCTGTTTTCCTACAAAAAAAATACTCGCCAAAACCAGCCCAAAAAAGAAAGACCAAACCATTATGGGTTTATTTTCTAACAGCCATTTAATGAGTTGCGCCAAGGATACAACACTCAAACCAATACCGGCCAACAAAGCCGCAAGAAAATTGCCGTTTATAGCCCGCCAAAAGCTCTTTAGCCCATTGTTTTTAAGTGTCTTAATAGCGTCGAAATTTACGGCATTTATGGATTCTATAAGCTCTTGGTAGATACCCGAAATAAAGGCAATTGTACCTCCCGAAACCCCCGGAACAACATCGGCAGCCCCCATGGCAATGCCTTTTAATCCAATCACAAAATACTCTTTAGCCCTTCGTTTCATAAACAAATTATTAGCCCTCAAAGATACTTTTTTTAAGCAAAACTAAAAGCAATTTATTAATGCTGTATTATTCGTAATTTTGCAACACTCTTTACCATTTAGGATATATGGATAACTATAAAATGACCGTCATTGTTCCTGTTTATAACGAATCGGAATCTTTAGAACGCCTTACGGCAACTTTGAAAGATTATTTAAAAAAAAGTGCAACTAAGAGTAAAGTGCTTTTTGTTGACGACGGCTCTACAGATAACAGCTTTAATAAAATTGAAAATATCTGTAAAAATAATGATGGTTTTGAGTATCTTAAATTTAAAGAAAATTGCGGTTTAAGTTCAGCCATAAAAGCAGGAATAGATTTTATAAATACCCCCTTAACGGGCTATATCGATGCCGATTTACAAACCACTCCGTTTGATTTTGATTTACTTTTAAAAGATATTTATTTTTACAGTGCTGTTGTGGGGTATCGCGGCCACAGAAAGGACAGTTTAAACAAACAAATTCAATCTAAAATAGCCAACAGCATCAGGCGTGCGCTCATTAATGACGGCATTATAGATACCGGTTGTCCTTTAAAAGTAATTCATACCGACGTTGCTAAAAAAATACCTTTTTTTAAAGGCATGCATCGTTTTATTCCGGCACTTATAAAATTACAAGGCGGGACTGTTAAACAAATAAATGTACGTCATTTTGAACGCATAGAAGGCATTTCAAAATTCAACTTATTAAACCGTTCCATCAAACCTTTACAAGATGCTTTTGCCTACAGATGGATGCGCAGTAGAACTATCAATTATAGCGTAGATAAAACCTCTCTAAAATAAATGAGCGACTGGTTGTCATACAAAGGATTTGTGTATGTTATTGGCTTTTTGGCCCAAATTTTATTTTCGGCCAGATTGCTTTTACAGTGGTTTAAATCCGAAAAGGCTAAACGCGTACTAACACCTGAACTGTTTTGGAAATTAAGCCTTATGGCCTCATTTTTATTATTTGTTTACGGTTGGTTACGAGACGATTTTGCCATAATGTTGGGACAGATACTCACCTATTTTATCTATATTAGAAATATGCAATTACAAGGTTCTTGGGAAAAATTACCCCTTTTGTTAAGACTGTTTTTATACCTTTTCCCACTGCTCATTATAGGCTATTCGTACAATAACAATCTATATGATATAGACAGGTTATTTAGAAACAAAAATATTTCAACCGGTTTGCTCATTTGGGGTAGTATTGCCCAAGTAATTTTTACCTTACGCTTTGTTTATCAATGGCTATACTCCGAAAAAAATAAAGAATCGTTATTACCTTCGGGCTTTTGGATTCTCAGTTTAATAGGCTCACTTATGATTTTAAGTTATGCCGTATTACGCAAAGATCCTGTATTGTTTATAGGGCAACTTTTCGGGTTTGTAATTTATACACGAAACATTTATTTAGGACACAAAAAAACACTAATAAATTAATGCAAAATATGTAAGGGTTTTACATTTCAACTACACAAAAGCTGGTGCTTAGAGAGTTAAAAAAACCTCTGTGTTAATTTTACTCACTAAAGAAGCTAAAGAAGACAGTTTAAAATGCTTGTTGAAGCCTTATTCTAAAGTAAGTAAATTTAAAGAATGGCAGTTGTACTACTAATTTACTTTTTTAGTTTTACCAAGAGTTCCCGTACCACTTCTAAGTTAAACACTTGTGGAAACAAATTTTTCATACTTTTATGATAGTCAAAATCTGTTTTTAAAGTGTCATTTAAAAGAACAACCGCTTCCTTCTCACTTTTAAAAAAGAACTGTAAGCAGGCTAACCTATAATTTATTTCTACACTGTTTCTGTAAAACTGTTTGGCTTCGTTTAGTAGTGTTAAGGCGTCAATATTTTTGCCTAAAAAAATTAAAATATCGGCATAGCTCAACCAAATATCTAAATCGTTATCTTTTAGTTCTAAACATTTTTTAAATCCCAAACAAGCCTCTTCAAACAGATTTAATTTTAAAGTAATCTGACTGTATTTACGCCAATAAAGACTGTTGGCGTCATCTATTTTAAGTGCTTTATTTATACTGTTTAAGGCTTTATCGTAATTCCCCTCTACAAAATTCAAATTGGTTATTGCCAGCCAACCTTTATCTAAAAGGGGGTCTTCGTGTACCGTGCTGTCATAAAATTTTAGAGCCATTTTAGTATTTCCCAAAGCTTCATAACAAGCCCCTATATGCAAATAAGTGAACGAAGTAGCATCAGCTAATTTTAATGTAATAAGATAATTTTCAATAGCTTCTTCATAACGTTTTAACTGTTCTAATGTTTTGGCTTTCTCTAAATAACCTCCCAAGAAATATTCATCAATGACAACAGCATAATCAAAGGCTCTTAAGGCTTCCTCAAAATTTCCTATGGTAAAATACTGACGTCCTATTTGATGCCAAGCGACTTCGCTATAAGGATCTTTGTCTATATAATTTTTTAAATAATCAATGGCTTTATCGTGTTGGTGCAACATCTCAAAACAATATACCACATTGTAAAGCGACGAATAATCTTCGTAATCTACTTCTAAACATTTGGCGAAGTTTAACCGTGCCGCTTCAAATTCATCTAAATACAAAAACTCCATCCCCATAAGGGCATAGATATCTTCTTGATTATCGGTATAATTCAATGCCATTTCTAAGGCCTCAATAGCTTCAAAATGTTTATCCCTTTTTGATAAAATAGTTGCTTTTTGGATAAATATTTCTTCATTTGAAGGTTCTATTTCCAGTAATTTTTGTAAAAGATTTTCGGCCTGTTTTAATTTATTTTCAAAAACGAGAAGCTCTACTTTAATAAGCTGTAAAGTTATAGATGACGGGTGTTGTGCCAATCCTAATTTTATAGCCTTTTTAGCCAATGCCATTTTGCCATTATCCATATAATGATGAATTATGGTTTCGAAAGCACCCGAGTCGAAGAAAAAAACACTATTTGTTTTTAACATCGATTCAAACTTAGAAATATAAAAATCGTTGCTTTCCGGAGAAAAATCGTCCATGTTTAAAATCTAAAAAGTAGATGGTTAAATTTACAACAAGCTATAAACTAGTTTCACCTTATATATATTTGTTTTTAACAAATTAATTAACAAATCTTTTTTAGGTCATAACTGTTAAAAAAAATGTAACTTTGCCTTCCAAAACAGCAACTATTTATTGCTAAAAATGGCTAAGAAAAAACTACTTAACAACAACGCAATAGCAATTATACTGCAACGCTTAGCCTGTCAACTTATTGAAAATCACAACGATTTAAAAAACACTGTGCTTATTGGCTTACAACCCAGGGGTGTTTATTTAGCAAACCGTTTGGCGCAAATTCTGCAAAGCGATTACAAAATTAACAATCTCAAACTGGGACATCTCGACATTACTTTTTACAGAGATGACTTTAGACGACGTGAATCCCCTTTAGAAGCCAACAAAACCGAAATTGATTTTACAATAGAAAATAAAAAAGTGGTTTTTATAGACGACGTTTTATTTTCGGGTAGAAGTATTAGAGCGGCGCTTACAGCCATTCAATCGTTTGGACGCCCTAGCGAGATAGAATTGCTGGTTTTAATAGACAGACGTTTTAGCCGTCACCTACCCATTCAACCCGACTACAAAGGCTTTCAAGTAGATGCTATTAACAAAGAAAAAGTTTTGGTTCAATGGCAAGAGCAAAATAAAACCGATGCTGTATATATGATAAGTTAAAATTCAAAAGATAAAAAATGGCAGGCTTAAGCGCAAAACATTTACTGGGTATTAAATACATCACAAAACAAGATATAGACCTTATTTTTGACACGGCCAATCACTTTAAAGAAGTCATTAACCGTCCTATTAAAAAAGTCCCTTCGCTTAGAGATATCACTATTGCTAACCTGTTTTTTGAAAACAGTACACGCACCAAACTCTCATTCGAATTGGCAGAAAAACGCCTGTCGGCAGATATTATCAATTTTTCAGCCGGCCAATCTTCGGTTAAAAAAGGCGAAACTTTAATAGACACTGTTAACAATATCCTATCGATGAAAGTAGATATTGTTGTGATGCGTCACCCCGATGCAGGTGCCGGTGTTTTTCTATCTAGAAACGTTAATGCCCGCATTATAAATGCCGGCGACGGCACACACGAACATCCCACTCAGGCCCTGTTAGACGCTTATTCTATTAAAGAAAAACTCGGCCGTATAAAAGGTAAAAAAGTGTGTATTATTGGTGATATTTTACACTCTCGTGTAGCGCTTTCAAACATTTATGCCTTAAAAATGCTTGGTGCCGATGTTAAAGTATGTGGCCCTCTAACATTGATTCCCAAACATATTAAATCGCTTGGTGTTGAAGTTGAATTAAATGTTGATAAGGCCTTGCAATGGTGTGATGTAGCTAATATTTTACGTGTACAACACGAACGTATGGCTGTTAAATATTTTCCGAGCACAAGAGAGTATGCCCAACTTTTTGGCATTAATAAAGAACGGCTCAACGCCCTTAATAAAGATATCGTCATTATGCATCCGGGGCCTATAAATAGGGGTGTAGAAATTACCAGCGACGTGGCCGATTCTAAACAAGCTATTATTCTAAATCAAGTAGAAAACGGTGTTGCCATCCGTATGGCGGTTATTTATTTACTCGCCCAACAAATAAAGAACACTTAAAATGCATCTAGAAAAAAGGACATCTTATACAGTAATCACGCCCGATGAACCGTCTTTCGACGCCTTTTTAAAAGCTTTAGAAACTGAATACAGCTCTTTAAAAAACAGTCATTTAATCTTAAAATTAGCCCATTTTGAACCCTTAAGTCCCGAATCGGTCAACAGACTATTAACTTGGGCGACTCAAAGCCAAAAGCTAAAAAAATCATTTATAATTATCGTTCAAAATATTTCTATTGATGACGTGTCAGAAAAATTAATTTGTGTGCCCACACTTTTAGAAGCACAAGACACTTTTGATATGGAAGAAATGGAGCGCGATTTAGGCTTTTAACTATGGCGCTTTCTTTAACCATATTAGGATGCCACTCGGCAACACCACGTACATTTGCCTATCCTACAGCCCAATTTTTAAGTATAAATAACGAACATTTTTTAATTGATTGTGGTGAAGGAACTCAGGTACAATTGCGCAAATATAAAATCAAGTTCAGTAAAATTTCGGCTGTTTTTATTTCACACCTTCACGGCGATCATTTTTACGGACTTATCGGACTGATTTCAACTTTTAGCCTGTACAAACGTCAAAACGAATTACACATTTATGGCCCTAAAGGGATTAAAAAAATTATTGAATTACAACTCGAACTCGGTAAATCATATTTAAGCTACACTTTGGTTTTTCACGAACTCAATTCTAAAAAAAGTGAACTTATTTTTGAAAATGACAAAGTAAGTGTTACAACCATTCCGCTCAATCATCGTGTTTATACAAATGGTTATTTGTTTAAAGAAAAAATAGGCGAACGCAAACTCAACATGAAGGCTGTCTCAAAAATTAAAGACATTAAAATTTGCGACTACCAAAATCTCAAAAATGGTAAAGATTTTAAATGTGATAATGGCCGTATTATTAAAAATAAACTGTTAACCTTAGACCCCGCTCTACCCAAAAGCTACGCCTTTTGTAGCGATACATGCTACCAACCCGGCATTAGCGCTCTAATTAAGAATGTAGATTTACTTTATCATGAAGCGACCTTTTTAGAAGCAGATGCTAACTTAGCTGTCAAAACAAAACACAGCACGGCTGCAGAAGCAGCCAAAATTGCTCATTTGGCTGAAGTAAAACAGCTTGTTTTAGGCCATTTTTCCAGTCGATATACAGACGAAAGCCTCTTTTTAACAGAAGCGTCATCTGTTTTTAAAGAGTCTCTTTTGGCAAAAGAAGGGCTGTGTATTGAATTGTAATCCAACCCTATTCCTACACTCTTTAAATAATTTACCTATATTTAGCGGCGATTATCCTTATTTTGTATGCCTGACTTTAAATCTCCTATTGAAGCCTTTTTGTTTTGGGAAAACAAACAACCTCATAAAACATTTCTAAATCAGCCCATTA
Organism: uncultured Flavobacteriaceae bacterium; assembly: GCA_964564475.1. Lineage (GTDB taxonomy): Bacteria > Bacteroidota > Bacteroidia > Flavobacteriales > Flavobacteriaceae > CG1-02-35-72. The sequence goes on from CAZMBM010000049.1 coordinate 14,145, forward strand.
ATGGGAAATACCTGAGCTACACCTATAAAGAAGCCGGTGAAGAAATTAGAAAAATTGCCCACTATTTAAAAAGCTTAAACATTCCCGACAAAGGAAAAGTGGCTCTTTTTTCTAAAAATTGTGCCCACTGGATTATGGCCGATTTGGCCATTATGATGGCCGGTTGTGTATCTGTTCCTATATATCCCACTTTAAATGCAGATACTATTGAATATATTTTAAGTCACAGCGAAGCCAAAGCCATTTTTATTGGAAAATTAGACAATTATGACTTACAAAAAAAGGCGATAAAAAACATTCCAAAAATTGGCATTTCGCTTTATGATATTCAAGAGGAAAATTCTTGGGAAACTATTGTAAAGACTACAACACCCTTAAAAAAACTGGCAACATTTAAAGGTGACGATTTAATGACACTTATTTACACCTCGGGTACCACAGGTGTCCCAAAAGGCGTCATGCACAAGGTCAGCAGTTTTACACAGGTGGTTAAAACCGGTATTGAAGTATTTGATTTACCCGATTATCCGCGATTTTTTTCCTATTTACCCCTGTCGCATATTGCAGAGCGCATAGGCATAGAAATGCACGGTCTTTTTAGAGGGGCTGTATTCACTTTTCCTGAATCACTTGACACTTTTGCTGCCGATTTAGAACGAGTACAACCACATCTGTTTTTTGGTGTCCCACGTATTTACGCCAAATTCAAAGAAAAAATCCTCGAAAATATCCCTCAAAAAAAGCTCAATATCATTCTTCAAATCCCTCTTATAAATAAGCTTTTTAAAAATAAATTAAAGAAAAAATTAGGTTTGAGTGAAGCGCGGATTATTTTTTCGGGTGCGGCGCCTATTGCTGTCAGCTTAATTAACTGGTATCAAAAAATAGGTGTCACAATACACCAAGCTTATGGTATGACAGAAGATTGTGCCCTGTCGCATTTTAACCTGCCGGGTAATAATTTAGTCGGCTCTGTAGGAAAAGCGCTTCCGGGTGTTACTGCCAAATTAAACGAAGCCGGCGAAATTTGTATAAAAAGCAATTGCTTAATGTTGGGATATTACAAAATGCCGGCAGAAACCACAGCCAGTTTTGACAATGAAGGCTATTTAAAAACAGGCGATATTGGCGAATACAACCACGATTATTTATTTATTACAGGACGTATAAAAGACCAGTTTAAAACCGATA
>CAZMBM010000050.1:0-12325 GCA_964564475.1 uncultured Flavobacteriaceae bacterium
GGCTATTAGCTGCTAAATAAAATAGAACACTGATGACGCTGATTTAGCGGATAGTCGCAGATTTACCAGTGTGAATCATAAGTAATCTGTGTCATCAGCGTTTTATCATAAATACATAATTTCGCACAATGGAATTTTTTAGAATTATAGACAGACAAGTCACCCAAGAGATTATTCAAGATAAAATAAATCCTTTAAGTTTAGATTCTTTTACCGAAACGATGTTTTTAATAGAAGACAAAAGCGCTTACTTTAATGGTGCCACATTGTGGGGCGAATTTAAAATAACCTACGATAAAATTAACGGCGGTATTCGATTTACTTTGTTAGATTGTCCCAACGCTTTGGCGTGGACCATTACCACCGGTTATCCGCCGGAGCGCCATAAAATTGTGTTGCATTGTACCATAAATCGGACGCAAAAACCTAAACAGTTTATAAAAGACATCAATACTTTTTTAGACGAATGGGAGACGGGGCTACACGCTAATTTTAATTTATAATAAAATACTCTCGAAGGGTTTTAAACCCTTCGAGAGTTTATATTTTAAACCGACACCTTTCCTCTTATCAAGGGATAGGGGTCATAGCCCACCAATTCAAAATCATCAAAAGTAAAATCGAAAATGTTTTTAATATTCGGATTGAGCTTCATTGTAGGTAAGGCTCTTGGTGTACGGCTTAACTGTAAGTCGATTTGTGCTTTGTGATTGTTGTAAATATGCGCATCGCCAAAGGTGTGAATAAAATCGCCATACCCATAACCTGTAACTTGTGCTATCATCATAGTCAGTAAAGCATACGAGGCGATATTAAATGGTACGCCCAGAAAAATATCGGCACTGCGTTGGTATAATTGACATGACAATTTACCGTCAGACACATAAAATTGAAAAAAAGCATGACAGGGAGGTAAAGCGGCTTTGTTGTGAGCCACATTTTCGGCAAAACTGACCGAAGTGTCGGGCAATACGCTGGGGTTCCACGCCGATACCAGCATACGACGGCTACCGGGATTGGTTTTTATCAATTCAATAACTTCGCTTATTTGATCTATCCCGTCGCTGTTCCAATTCCGCCATTGATGGCCGTAAACAGGCCCTAAATTGCCGTTTTTGTCGGCCCAAGCATCCCAAATTTTGACACCGTTCTCTTTGAGGTAGGCAATATTGGTATCGCCTTTTAAAAACCACAGTAATTCGTGTATAATAGATTTTAAATGCAGTTTTTTTGTGGTAAGCATCGGGAAGCCCTCTTGTAAATCAAAGCGCATCTGATAACCAAAAACACTTTTTGTGCCCGTGCCTGTTCTGTCGTCTTTACCCACACCATTTTTAATGACGTGTTTTACTAAATCTAAATATTGTTTCATCTCATCCTAACCTTCCCATCCCAAATATTTGGGAGAAGGGACTAAATTTTTATAATTACTTTGTACTTAATTCTTAATACCAACTAATGCTTCACCTCTTTTATTGCCTCCGGATTGTGTTTGTATTTAAAAACCAGGGCAAAAATGACAGCTAAAACAAGGGCGTAAGCGGCAAAAACAAACCAAATAGTAGTCCAGTCTCTGTTGCCGTTTTGGGTAAAATGGTCAACAATTAAACCACTCGTCCATCCCCCAACAAAAGCCCCTAAACCATTGGTAAGGAGCATAAATAATCCTTGTGCGCTGCTCCTGTATTTATTATCGGTTTCGGTTTCAACAAATAAAGACCCCGAAATATTAAAGAAATCAAAGGCCATGCCATAAACTACCATAGAGAGGACTAAAAATCCTAAGCCAATACCTTCGGGATTACCAATGCCAAACAAAGCAAACCTTAAAAACCAAGCCAGCATACTCATAAGCATAACGGCTTTTATACCAAAGCGCTTCAAGAAAAACGGAATGGTTAATATGAATACGGTTTCTGATATTTGTGATAGCGAAATAAGTATATTCGAATGTTTAACTGCAAATGAGTCAGGAAATAAGTCGTTAAAACTCCTTAAAAATTCTGAAGCCCAGGCATTTGATATTTGTAAAACAATACCTAACATCATTGAAAAGATAAAAAAGATGGCCATTTTTTTATCTTTAAACAGTACAAAAGCATCCAAGCCCAGGCGTTGTACCAAAGTCTGACTTTTACTTGTAGAACATGGTACATTTGGCATGGTAAAACTGTAGAGTCCCATAATTACAGAAAAAACTGCTGTAAATAAAAATTGGTTGGCATTTTGCGTCCAACCCAAGAAATCTATCATCCACATGGCCACAATAAAGCCTATTGTGCCCCAAACACGGATAGGAGGGAATACTTTTACGATATCGTAATTATTATCCTCTAAAATACTGTAAGATACGGCATTGGCTAATCCAATGGTAGGCATATAAACAAGTAAATAACCAAAAATTATCCAGAAAAAGCCATCGTAATGTGTAATGCTTGATAAATAAAACATAAAAATACCCCCTACAATATGGAGGAGGCCTAAAAGTTTTTGAGCCGGTAAATACTTATCGGCTATAATACCGACAATGGCCGGCATAATAATAGAGGCTATACCCAAGGTGCTAAAAATACTGCCAATTTGTGCGCCCGAAAAATGGAGCTTACCACCTAAATAACCACCCAACGAAATAAGCCAGGCACCAAAAACAAAAAGTTCGAAAAAATTTAGAATGGTCAGTCTGAGTTTTATAGTCATAGTTGTTATTTTCGTTTATTGATTTCATCGCGCAAGCGTGCGGCTAATTCGTAATCTTCATTGGCTACAGCTTGCTCCAACTTTTTGTACAAAGCCTTTACAGAGAGCTTTGTGTAACTGTCTTTTTTTTGGATGGGTGGTTTGGAGGTTTTAGAGCCTCCTTTTTCTTTCTGAATTTTTATCTCATCTTTTAATTTGAGAAAAATGCCCGCTTTATCTAAAATATTGGCATAAGTAAAAATAGGGGCATTAAAGCGTATGGCAAGGGCTACGGCATCTGAAGTGCGGGTGTCAATTATTTCTTCAATTTTATCACGTTCGCAGATTAAACTCGAATAAAAAACACCATCAACTAATTTATGGATGATGACTTGTTTAACTTTTATGTTAAACCTGTCTGCAAAACTCTTAAACAAATCGTGTGTTAAAGGACGTGGGGGTTTAATTTCGCGTTCTAAGGCTATGGCAATAGATTGGGCTTCAAAAGCACCAATAATAATGGGTAAAGTACGGTCGCCACCAACTTCGCTTAAAACCAAAGCGTAGGCACCACTTTGGGTTTGGCTATAAGAGATTCCTTTAATATTTAAACGTATTAAACTCAATTAAAAATAGATTTAAACAAAAAGCACCTAATTAGTGGGTATGATAATCCATTAATTAGGTACCCTTTCGGAGCACAATTTAATAAAATTTATGCGTTATTTTGTTTAAAGACTTTTAATTTTTCAACCAATTTTGGCACAACTTCAAAAGCGTCTCCTACGATACCGTAATCGGCGGCTTTAAAGAATGGTGCTTCGGGATCGGTGTTAATAACCACTTTAACTTTTGAGGAGTTAATACCTGCTAAATGTTGGATTGCCCCGGAAATACCTATGGCAATATATAAATTGGCAGCAACTTGTTTACCTGTTTGACCAACGTGTTCTGAATGAGGACGCCAATCTAAATCTGATACCGGTTTAGAGCAAGCTGTAGCAGCGCCTAAGACTTCGGCCAATTCTTCTATCATACCCCAATTTTCGGGACCTTTTAAACCACGTCCGCCCGATACAACAATATCGGCATCGGCAATGGTTACTTTTCCTGAGGTTTTATTTACCTCTTTAGAAGAGATGTTAAAATCAGCCTCATTTAAAGTGGGATTAAAGTCTTCGATACTGGTTTCGACTTTGTTTTCGAATAATCCGAAGGCATTTTTAGCCAATCCAATTACTTTAATATCTGTTGTTATTTCTGTAAGACTAAAGGCTTTATTAGAAAAAGCTTTGCGTTTTACAACAAACGGAGCCGTTGAATTGGGTAAAGCTACGGTGTTAGAAGCCAAACCGGCTTGTAAGTTAAAAGCTACAAGTGGGGCTACATAAAGACCGTTAGCACTAGAGTCTATAATTACAACGGAGGCGTTTTCTTGTGTGGCGGCTTGTGAAGCTACATCGGCGTAAGCTTTGGCATTAAAATTATTTAATGTGTCGTTTTTTACGTTGAGTACTTTTGTAGCACCGTAATCAGACAATAATTGTGGCTCTTTGGCATTGATGCTTACAGCGACACAGTTTGTATTGAGTATTTCTGCAACTTTAGCCCCATATGAGGTGGCTTCGAAAGCTATTTTTTTAAAGTTTCCTTCTGAGGTTTCTGCGAATATTAATACTGACATTTTTTTTGAATTGAAAGGGTTAATAATTAAATAACTTTGGCTTCGTTGTGCAATAAATTTATTAATTCATCAACATTATCGGCATCAACCAATTTGCAAGCGCCTTTAACCGGTGGTTTTTCAAAGCTAACAATAGTGCTAGCTGTTTTGGCTTCAACGGCAGCGACAACGTTTAAAGGTTTTTTACGGGCCATCATAATGCCACGCATATTGGGTATGCGCAAATCTTTTTCTTCTACGATACCCTTTTGCCCTGCTAAAACAATTGGTAACCGGGTTAAAACTACTTCGCTACCGCCATCAATTTCATGAGTGGCTGTAACAGTATCACCGTCAATTTCTACACCAATACAGGCATTTACAAAATTGTAATCTAAATTTGCAGCCATTAATCCGGGAACCATACCACCGTTATAATCGATTGATTCACGTCCGGTAATAATAACATCGTAACCCCCTTGTTTGGCTACCGCAGCCAATTGTTGGGCCACGTAATAACCATCGGTAGGAACGGCATCTACACGAATGGCATCATCGGCGCCAATAGCCAAGGCCTTGCGTAAAGTAGGTTCAACACTCTGATTACCTACCGTTACTACTGTAATTGTAGCACCATGTTTTTCTTTAAACCAAATGGCACGTGTGAGGGCATATTCGTCATGCGGATTGATGACAAACTGCACGCCGTTGGTGTCGAATTTAGTATCGCCTTCTGTAAAATTTATCTTAGAAGTGGTGTCGGGTACGTGACTTATACATACTAATATTTTCATTTTTTTAGATTTTATTTTTATTAAAACGGATTAATAATTTTAAGCCACGAAGATAAAACTTTTTTTTGTATTTATTATGCGCGCATAATAAAAATTAAGATAATTTTAATGTTTTAAACTACAATAATTTCTATTTTTGCCGTTCAATTTCAAAAGACTATGCGTACAATACAATTTAGAGAAGCTATAGCCGAAGCGATGAGTGAAGAAATGCGTCGTGATGACAGCATTTATCTTTTAGGGGAAGAAGTGGCAGAGTACAATGGGGCTTACAAAGCTTCTAAAGGTATGTTAGACGAGTTTGGCGCCAAACGAGTTATTGATACGCCCATTGCCGAATCAGGTTTTACCGGTATTGCCATTGGCTCTGCTATGAATGGCAACCGTCCTATAGTTGAATATATGACTTTTAATTTTTCGCTGGTAGCGATTGATCAAATAATAAACAATGCCGCCAAAATGCGTCAGATGAGTGGCGGACAGTTTAATATCCCTATTGTTTTTAGAGGACCTACAGGTTCTGCCGGACAGTTGGGCGCCACACATTCGCAAGCTTTCGAAAATTGGTATGCCAACACGCCGGGCTTAAAGGTTATTGTGCCTTCAAATCCCTATGACGCTAAAGGACTTTTAAAAGCGGCTATCCGCGATGACGATCCTGTTATTTTTATGGAATCTGAACAAATGTACGGTGATAAAGGCGAAGTCCCCGATGGGGAGTATATTTTACCTATCGGCGTAGCCGATATAAAAAGAGAAGGCACCGATGTTACAGTTGTGTCATTCGGAAAAATCATAAAAGAAGCCTACAAAGCGTCAGATATCCTTGAAAAAGAAGGTATTTCTGTAGAAATAATAGACTTGCGTACTATTAGACCTATGGATTACGAAGCCATTTTAACATCGGTTAAAAAAACAAATCGTTTGGTAATTCTGGAAGAATCTTGGCCTTTTGGCAGTATTGCCTCTGAAATAACCTATCAAATTCAAGAAAATGCTTTCGATTATCTCGATGCCCCTGTACAGCGTATAACAACGGCCGATACGCCAACACCTTACTCCCCTGTGCTTTTACAAGAGTGGTTGCCAAATGCTAATGATGTGGTGGCAGCGGTTAAAAAGGTAATGTATTTAAAATAATTTTATACCAATTGCGTTGTAAGATTCCTTTCTAAATCAGACTTAAGAGAGGATTTTTGTTTTATTATGAAAAGAATTTATCTCCTATTATTTTTATTAATTTCAACACTGTCATACGGTCAGGTAAAAGTTGGAGGGCATGTTGTAGATACGAAAGGACAGCCCATCCCTTTTGCCGACGTTTTTTTTAAAGGCTCTACCAAAGGCACCGTTTCTGATGAAAACGGTAAATTTTATTTAGAGTCTGATAAAAGTTACCGTATCTTGGTTGTGAGTTTTTTGGGCTTCGACAGAAGAGAAATTCCCTTAAAAGCGCGAAATTTTAATATTACCATAACTTTAAAAGAAAGTGCCGCACAATTAGACGCCGTCGAAATCTATTCGGGAAAGGTCAAGAAAAAAGGCAATCCGGCTATAGCCTTGCTCAAAAAAATATGGAAACACAAGCGTCGTAACGGTATTTATCTTTTTGACCAATACGAAAACAGTAAGTATGAAAAAATAGAATTTGACCTTAATAATATTGACGAAAAGCTCAAAAAAAGTAAGATTTTTAAAGGTCTCGAATTTATGTTCGACCAAGTTGATTCGTCAAGTATTACAGGAAAACCCTATTTACCCATTTTTATAAACGAAGCGGTTTATAAAGTTTACGGTCAGAATAAAGCACCCAAACACTTTAAGGAAGAACTCATAGCCAATAAAAATTCGGGTTTTCAAAACAACCAGAGTCTTATCGCTTTTGTAAAACAGCTCTATGCCAATTACAATGTCTATAACAATTACATTAAAATTTTTGATAAAAGTTTTACCAGTCCGGTTTCTAGAACAGGACCACTGGTTTACAATTATGTCTTAGCCGACAGCAGTTTTATTGGCGATAAATGGTGTTATAAAGTTGTGTATTACCCGCGTCGGAAAAACGAACTGACCTTTAAAGGTCATTTTTGGGTAAACGATACCACTTTTGCCCTCAAGAGAATAACGATGGAGGCCACACGTAGCGCCAACATAAACTGGATAAAAGAATTGTATTTAGAACAAGAATTCAATGTACTTAACGATTCGGTTTTCTTGCTTAAACGCGATTATTTAATGTCTGATTTTGCCCTGCGTAAAAAAGATAAATCGAAAGGTGTTTACGGAAAACGAACGACTATTTACAGCGATTACAAATTTAATCTTAAAAAGAAGGAGTCTTTTTATGCCGATCGTGTAAATGATTATAAAAAAGAAGTTTATAACCGTCCTGATACCTTTTGGAGCATAAACAGAAAAGAAGTTTTAAGCAAAGACGAAAAGGGTATCTACAAAATGTTAGACACCCTGCAAACTATTAGAAAGTTTAAACAACTTTACGACATTACGGCCACGCTTTACTCGGGTTATTGGCAAATCGCAAAAGGTATTGATTACGGCCCTATTTTTTCGATGTTCGGTACAAATGATGTAGAAGGGACACGCATCAGACAAGGCTTTAGAACCTATAAAACTTTTGACGATATGGCCCGTTTCCAAATGTTTATGGCTTACGGCACACGCGATAAGAAATTAAAATATGGTTTTTCCGGTAAATGGATGTTAGACAGAACGAGTCGTTTTACAGTTTTTGGTGGAAATAGAAAAGATGTAGAGCAAACCGGTGTTAGTTTGACTACTATTAATGACGTGATTAACAGGAGTTTTGCTTCTGCAGCCTATTTTACACGTGGTGATAATTTTAGATTAACAAGCCTTAACTTAAGCAACATAGGTTTTAATTTCGAACCTTTAAAAAACCTGGAATTCCGATTTAGCGCCACTTACAAAACCTTGGCATCGGCCTCTCCTTTATTTAATGTCGATTATTATACCGATGAAGCGGGTACACAAACAAAATCTAATATTACACAATCTGAAGTTGATGTGTCATTGCGTTATACGCCCGGCCGTATAAGTTATGGGTATGGTGTAGAGCGTGGTGAGACCAATGAAGGGCGTTTTCCTGTCTTGTTTTTAAGTTATACCAAAGGACTTAAAGGTTTTATAAATAGCGATTTTAATTATCAAAAACTACAATTTTATTACAAGCAACCTTACCAATTAGGGGGTTTTGGACGTATGCATTCTACGCTGGAAGTGGGTAAAACTTTTGGAGCTGTTCCTGTCTTGCTCATGGATGCTGTTCCCGGTAACCAAACACTTTTTATGGCGCCCAATACCTTTGATTTATTAGATTATTACGAATTTATAACCGATAGATATGCGGCCCTACATATTGAGAATAACTTTAATGGACGTATTTTTTCAAGAATTCCGCTTTTGCGAAAACTCAATTTGAGAGAAATAGTAGGTGTACGAGGCATAATAGGTGATGTGTCTCAACAAAATATGGCCTTAAACGCTTCAAACATCATTTATAGAGCCCCTAAAAAAATGTATTGGGAATGGCATGCCGGCATTGCCAATATTTTTAAAATATTACGGATTGATTTAGTGTTTAGAGGTAATTATAAAGACATACCGGGCGCCACGCAGTTTGCTATAAAAGGAGGGGCAGGCTTCTACTTTTAAGCCTTTTTTAGGCTGTTACTACCCATAATGATAAGATGTTTGTATCTTTGCGTTTGCTTGTCCTTTTTATAAAAGAGACTTTTAAATTAACAGGTGAATGAAAAACATAAATTTTTTAGAAACCCCGCGGATAGACCAAGTAGGTGTAGCTGATAGAATTGCCAGAATAACATCGCGTAGCATTAAGAAGGAAGCTAAAATGCAAGGTCTTTATATGATTTTAAGCATGATAGACCTCACCACGTTAGAAGGCGCCGATACCGATGATAAGGTCAAACATCTGTGTTACAAAGCCACCCATTTGCATGACGAAATTCCTAATTTACCCACAACAGCAGCTGTTTGTGTGTATCCTAATTTTGTAAAAATTGCCGTAAATGAGCTCAAAGGAAGTGCAGTTAAAGTGGCTTCTGTGGCAACGGCTTTCCCCAGTGGACAAGCCGGTACAGCGGTTAAATTAGATGATGTTAAAATGGCGGTTGATAATGGTGCTGATGAAGTTGATATGGTTATAAGTCGCGGTAAATTCCACAGTGGCGATTTTAACTTTGTTTTTGACGAAATAGCCACAATTAAAGAAGCCATAGGTAAGGCACGCCTTAAAGTGATTTTAGAAACAGGAGAATTGGGTACTTTAGATAAAGTCCGCCGTGCCAGTGACATTGCTATGTATGCCGGCGCCGACTTTATTAAAACCTCAACAGGGAAAATAAAACCCGCTGCTACATTGCCTGTAACGTCAGTGATGTTAGAAGCCATAAAAGATTTTTATTACAATACCGGGCGCATGGTGGGTATGAAACCCGCCGGTGGTATTTCTAATGCCAAATTAGCTCTCCAATACCTGATGTTGGTTAAAGAAACCTTGGGAGGCAAATGGCTCAACAATACCTATTTTAGATTTGGCGCCAGCAGTTTGGCCAACGATGTGTTGATGCAGGTAGCCAAACAAAAATCGGGTAATTACCAGTCTAAAGATTATTTCTCTAAAGATTAAATTTGATGAAAACACAACCAAAAATAGATTACAGTTCTGATTGGGATTTGGCACCGGCGCCTGAAAGTACGGGGCATATTGAGCTAAAAGATACCTATAACCTGTTTATAGATGGTGATTTTGTAGCGCCCAAATCTAAAAAATATTTTAAAACCATCAATCCGGCTAACGAAAAAGTATTGGCCAAAGTGGCAGAGGCTAACGATGAAGATATAGATTTAGCTGTTAAAGCCGCCCGAAAAGCCTTTAATACAAGCTGGTCTAAACTGCCGGGTAAAGAAAGGGGTAAATATATTTACCGTATCGCCCGCATTATTCAAGAACGCGCCCGCGAATTTGCTGTGATAGAGTCGCTTGACGGGGGTAAACCCATCCGCGAATCGCGTGATATTGACATCCCGTTGGTGTCGGCACATTTCTTTTACTATGCCGGTTGGGCCGATAAATTAGCATACGCTTTTCCTAACAAAACACCCAAACCTTTGGGGGTAGCCGGACAGATAATTCCGTGGAATTTTCCACTACTTATGGCGGCTTGGAAAATTGCACCGGCCTTGGCTGCGGGGAATACCGTTGTTATAAAATCGGCCGAAACAACACCTTTAACGCTTTACAAATTGGCCGAAGTCATTCAAGAAGCCGGATTGCCAAAAGGTGTGGTTAACATTGTGTCTGGTGCCGGGGCAACAGGAGCGGCTATTGTAAATCATCCCGATGTCGATAAAATTGCCTTTACAGGTTCTACCAATGTGGGTAAAATTATCATGAAAGCCATTGCCGGTACTTCTAAAAAAGCCACGATGGAATTGGGTGGTAAAGCGGCGAACATTATTTTCGAAGACGCGGCTTTAGACCAAGCTGTAGAGGGCATCATAAACGGTATTTATTTCAATCAGGGTCATGTGTGTTGTGCAGGCTCGAGATTGTATGTACAAGAATCTGTTTACGATGTGGTGTTACGCAAGCTTAAAGACCGTATGCAGTCGCTTATTATTGGCGATCCGTTGGACAAAAATACCGATATCGGCGCCATTAACTCTAAAGAACAACTCACCACTATCAATAAATATATTAAAATCGGTTTGGCCGAAGGCTCAGAAATTTACCAACCCGATTGTAAATTACCCACAAAAGGTTATTGGTGTAAACCTACTTTGTTTACCCACGTGGCACAGTCAAATCGCATTGCACAAGAAGAGATATTTGGGCCTGTTTTGGCCATTCAAACGTTTAGAACGGTAGATGAGGTGATAGACAAAGCCAACAACACACCTTATGGTTTATCGGCAGGTGTGTGGACAGACAAAGGCTCAAAGATATTTAATATGACTTCGCAAATGCGCGCCGGGGTTATTTGGGCCAATACTTTTAATAAGTTCGACCCGGCCTCGCCTTTTGGGGGCTACAAAGAAAGTGGTTTTGGCCGCGAAGGGGGGTTACACGGTTTAGAAGCCTATTTAAAATTCGATTAAAACACATATTATGGCACGATTAGCAGTTTTAAAAACATACAAAATATACATTGGCGGTAAATTTCCCCGAACAGAATCGGGACGCTATTACCAAGCCAAAAACAAAGACACAGCACTGGCCAATATGTGTTTGGCATCGCGCAAAGATTTTAGAAATGCCGTGGTGGCGGCACGTAATGCTCAAGGCGGATGGGCACATAAAACGGCCTATAACCGCAGTCAGATTTTATACCGTATTGCCGAAGTTTTAGAAGGACGTAAAGCCCAATTTGAAGCAGAATTGACACTTCAAGGCAGTACTACAAAAGAGGCTTCACAAGAAGTCAATTTAAGTATAGACCGCCTGATTTACTACGCCGGTTGGTGTGATAAATACACCCAAATGTACAGCAGTGTCAATCCGGTTTCGGGCAGTTTCTTTAATTTTTCTGTCCCCGAACCTACAGGCGTCGTAGCGGCTTTTGCTCCCAGACAAAGTGGCTTGTTAGGATTGGTTACACAAGTGTGTAGCATTATAGCCGGCGGAAATACCTGTGTTGTTTTGGCTTCAGAATCAAAACCTTTATGTGCCATTACTTTTGCCGAAGTTTTGGCAACCTCTGACGTGCCGGGTGGTGTGGTAAATATTTTAACAGGAAACCGCGCCGAATTACTAACCCATTTTGGCAGTCATATGGACGTAAATGCTGTATTGTATTGTGGAGATGACAAAAACAATATTAAAACACTCCAAGAAGTGGCTATAGATAATATGAAGCGTGTTGTTATTAGGGGAAACAGCACTTATTTTGAGGCCAAACACGAAACGCCATATTATATTTTCGATTTCCAAGAAATCAAAACCACTTGGCATCCTATTGAGCAAATAGCCGGTGCCGGAAGTGGGTATTAGGTGTTGTTGATTGCTGATTTAGGATTTTAGAATAGGTTGATTTGATACACGCGTGCGAAAACCAGTGACCTTTTATACATTAATTTAAAATAAAAAAAGCCAAAGTTTTCACTCTAGCTTTTTTAGTAGCGGGGACTG
>CAZMBM010000050.1:12425-14025 GCA_964564475.1 uncultured Flavobacteriaceae bacterium
TTTAAAATAAAAAAAGCCAAAGTTTTCACTCTAGCTTTTTTAGTAGCGGGGACTGTCCCGAAGCTTCGGGAGAACCAGTGACCTTTTATACATTAATTTAAAATAAAAAAAGCCAAAGTTTTCACTCTAGCTTTTTTAGTAGCGGGGACTGGACTCGAACCAGTGACCTTTGGGTTATGAGCCCAACGAGCTACCTACTGCTCTACCCCGCGATGTGCTTTTTGAAATCAGATTTAACTAATTTCTAATATGTCTATTTCAGTTTAATAACCGAAAGTGTTATAAATTTGAGTTTGCAAATATACAAAAATTTGATTTCAAGAAGGGATAAAATGCGATAAAATTATCCGTTCATAGAAATCAAAAACTCAGCGTTATTGGCAGTGTATTTAATCTTGTCATTGATAGATTCCATTGCTTCAACCGGGTTCATATCGGCCAAATATTTGCGTAAAATCCACATACGCTGTATGGTTTTGTCGTCTAACAACAAATCGTCACGGCGTGTACTCGATTTAACCAAATCAATAGCCGGAAAAATACGGCGGTTAGAAATATTGCGATCTAATTGTAACTCCATATTACCCGTACCTTTAAATTCTTCGAAAATCACTTCGTCCATTTTTGAACCGGTTTCGGTTAGTGCTGTAGCGATAATTGTTAAAGATCCCCCGTTTTCGATGTTTCGAGCGGCGCCGAAAAAACGTTTGGGTTTGTGTAAGGCATTGGCATCTATACCTCCCGACAATATTTTACCCGAAGCCGGCGCTACAGTATTGTAGGCACGTGCTAAACGTGTAATTGAGTCGAGTAAAATTACCACATCGTGACCACACTCTACCAAGCGTTTGGCTTTGTCAAGAACAATATTGGCCACTTTTACATGTTTATCGGCCGGCTCGTCAAAAGTAGAAGCCACAACCTCGCCACGCACATGACGTTGCATATCGGTTACCTCTTCAGGACGTTCGTCAATTAAAAGTATAATTTGATATACCTCAGGATGATTGGCGGCAATGGCATTGGCAATGTCTTTTAACAACATTGTTTTACCGGTTTTGGGTTGTGAGACTATCATACCGCGTTGTCCTTTACCGATGGGGCAAAATAAATCCATAATTCGTGTTGAAATAGAACTGCCTTTTTCGGTAATGTTGAATTTTTCTGTCGGGAAAAGCGGTGTTAAATGTTCAAAAGCCACGCGGTCTCTCACAATTTGCGGATTCATACCGTTGATAAGTGATACGCGGATAAGCGGGAAATATTTTTCACCTTCTTTGGGTGGACGCACATTACCTCTTACGGTATCGCCGGTTTTTAAACCAAATAATTTGATTTGTGATTGCGATACGTAAATGTCATCGGGTGACGACAGGTAATTGTAATCTGATGAACGCAAAAAACCGTAGCCGTCTTGCATAATTTCTAAAACACCTTCACTTTCTATAATCCCGTCAAATTCATAATCGGGATCACGGTATTTGCCTTGACGCCTTTGTTCGTTTGGGTTTTTATTATTGTTAAAAGGTTTTTTATTTTTAGAAGTATCCTTTTTGGCTTGAAACGGCGGTTTATTACTGTCGTTATTTTGTACGTTTGA
>CAZMBM010000050.1:14125-15255 GCA_964564475.1 uncultured Flavobacteriaceae bacterium
TATCCTTTTTGGCTTGAAACGGCGGTTTATTACTGTCGTTATTTTGTACGTTTGATTCCTTTTTGGCTTGTAAAACAGGTTTATTACTGTCGTTACCTTGTGTGTTTGACTCCTTTTTGGCCTGTAAGGTCGGTTTGTTTTCTTTTTTAGGCGGCAGATTGTCGCCGTCATTTTTTTGCATTGCCACAACAGGCTTATTAGGGTTTTCTTGGAGGACGTCTTTAGTTTTGTCAAAAAGATTTTTTTGATGTTTGTTTTGAATACGTCTGCGTTTTGTTTTTTGTTCTGACTTGTTTTCAGAATTATGGGAAGTCGTTGGTACCGCGATTTTTGGAGCCGCTGCTTGTATATCGAGAATTTGATAAATCAAATCGAGTTTTTTGAGTTGGCGGAATTTGGGTACATTAAGTGTTTTAGCGATGTCTTGTAAATCGGCTAATTTTTTACCTTTTAGGGCGGAGATATCAAACATAGAAGTTAAAATATTAAGTGATGAAATTCTTATATAAGAATTGTTTGTGTATTTATTTTTTGATTATAATTATTTTGAGAAGAACTCGCTTGTTAGGTGCGATAGTTACTGCAATATTACGAATTATTTTTTAAAAAGAAAAAAGCTTTAATAAAAAAGAATAAATTAACTTTGCACATACGTTTTTTTCTATATTAATGATACAGCGAATTCAATCGGTATATTTAGTATTAACAGCTTTAATAAGCAGTGTATTAATGGCTTATAAGCCATTGTGGTATGGGGCTAATAAGAATACGGTCTCTGCTTTTCAAGCTTTTGAAGGAGGAAGTATGCTGTTGATGAGTGTTGCTGTAGGTTTTATTGTTGTTACTTTATTAGCTTTGGGGAGCTTATTTAATTTTAAAAAGAGAAAATCACAATTTATGTTAAACAGACTTAACATAATTATAAACCTTTATTTGATAGGGGTGTTGTTATATTATCTGCTCAATTTATCTGGAGAAACTACAATTTCTGAGAAGGGTATTGGGAGTTTTATTCCTGTAATAAATATTGTTTTATTGGCTTTTGCCAATAAGGCTATTCAAAAGGATGAAGCGCTTGTAAAATCTGCAGACAGATTGCGA
Organism: uncultured Flavobacteriaceae bacterium; assembly: GCA_964564475.1. GTDB lineage: Bacteria > Bacteroidota > Bacteroidia > Flavobacteriales > Flavobacteriaceae > CG1-02-35-72. Next base: position 15,227 of record CAZMBM010000050.1, read on the forward strand.
TAAACCTATAATCTTAGTTTTAGTGCGTT
>CAZMBM010000051.1:0-15251 GCA_964564475.1 uncultured Flavobacteriaceae bacterium
TAAATAAGTAGCCGGAACAGGTAACACATTGCTGTTAGTGTCGTTGTATTTTGCGATATTTTTTTGAACACGATTGTAAAAATGTGTCACAGTTGTTTTATCTACTTTGTAAGCCACTTTGTAAGCTTCCATAATCTTATTATCGGCATCGTGAATAATAGAAAATGTTGTTTTAAGCTTGTTTTGGGTCTCTAGATTTTTTTCTGCTTTTTCGGGCGTCACTACCATTACAAAAACGTTTTTTTGCTGTAAAGCATTTAAATTTTCTTGTAATGATGTCAAATGTTTACGGCAATACGGACACCAATTACCACGGTAAAAAACCAAGAGTATTTTTTTATTTTTTAAAATAACTTTAGAATCTATTGTGTTGTCATTTTGGTCTTGGGTCAAAATAGTCGGCGCCAAATCGCCCACATTGAGATGTTCCCCGTTTATTTGCGAAAATAATGTTGTCGTAAAAAGCAAAAACAGTAAGCGTAAGTATTTCATAAAAAATGTTTAGTGATTAGACGTAAAAAAGTAAGTTTATTTCATGAAAATATTTTCTCTATATTATTTTTTATAATTACAACACATTGGTATCTTTTGAAGTATCTAAGGCAATGGTTCCCGATAAAACTTGGAAATACATTTTAAAGTCTGACAGCAAACTCCACAACGGATAGGTAAAAGTCGCCGGTTTGTTTTTTTCGAAAAAGAAATGACCTGCCCAAGCAAAGCCATAACCCGAAATGGGAACAAAAATTAACAAGATTGGTTGTTTATGATATATTGCTGTTATGGTTATAGCCAATAAAATTGTAGTACCAATAATGTGTAACAGTCTGCAGGTTTTATTACTGTGCTGTGATAAATAAAAAGGATAAAATTCTTTAAATGTTGTGTACTCTCGTGCCATAATTATTTGTTTAATGCCTCTTTAAAAAAGTTATTCAGTCCTTGCATAGCCTTAAAATATTTGGTGACACAGGACATTAATTCTGAATTTATAATGATATCCGGCGCCAATTCTGCCCTATAATACCACTGTTTGTTAAACAGCAAATCTTGTTCTTTGGCTTTTTCTATAAAATCTTTGTGCAAGCGTTTGTTTTTAGTGCCTTTAATTTCGCCAAAAAGTGTTGTAAATTCTTTAGCAGATACCAAATTGTTAAACTGTTTAAAATTGTCAATTATACGACTTCTTACTTTGGTTAACTCTTGGGTAGAAGGGCCAAAAAGACCGCCGTAAATACCCAGTTTTTCGGGTCCCAACTCAACGTATAATCCCGGATACGACTTGTCTTTACGTCCGTACTTTGAAATAATAGCCGACATGCGCAATTTATAAGGTGTTTTATCTTTAGAAAAACGCACATCGCGGTTGACTCTAAAAACAGCTTCTTTGTACGAGATATTTATTTCAGAATCAATCTTAGAAGCTTCAGTAATAAGCGCCTCCACAAAATGGGCAAAGGGCTCTTTTACAGAATTTACAAACCTTTTTCTATTAGCATCAAACCAATCTTTATGATTGTTTGCCGCCAATTCTTTAAAAAAGTCTAAATAATCCGAAGTGAAATATGTCATCGGATAAATATATAAAAACTATTTAAATGTGTAGGACAAGCTTATTAAATAATTACTTTTTGGCATCGGTACCAAATTCGTTTCGCTGTAAACGGCATTAAAAATATTGTTCCCCGATAGTGAGGCGGTTAAATTTTCGACAACAAAAATAATTTTGGCATCAAAAACTGAATATTGTGTCCCATCCGGACGTTGCACGAATCGGTAGCTTATATTTTGTGAAAAACGGGTAAAAAATTGCGTATCAAATGACGTTGTTACTTGGTGCTTGATGCTGTTTAAAGCATATCTTGAAAAGGGTACAGACAGTTTTTTTACATTGTCTTTTAAATAGTTATACCCCAGTCTGATATTTTGATTATAATTATTTACTTTAAAATGGTAGTTAGTATTAATTTCAAATCCGTAAGTATTTACTTGGCGTAAATTTGCGGCCTGCCATTTATCATCTGTGTTATTTTTAACATAATCTATTAAATTTTTTGATTGACGGTTAAAAATGGCGGCCTCAAAACTAAATTGCGACTTACGGTATTTTAGACCGAATTCTTCTGCTACAGCTTCTTCGGGACTTAGCTGGTCATTTCCCAGAGTTGTAGGACTGTTGTAAAACAAATCGGTATAGGTAGGTACACGGTAGGTATAGCCAATATTGGCGTAAAGACGCAGGTTGTTTGATATTTCATAGCCCAAATCAATTCCGGGAAAAGCGTGGAATTTAAAATCGGAATAATAATTAACCGCCACACCGGGTGTTATATCTAATTTATCTTCGGCAAAACTAAACCTGTGTTCTAAAAATCCTGTGACAACATAGCGACTATGCGTCCCTAAATTATTACTGACGATATAATTTTTAGCCACATCAAGACCAAATCCTGTGACACCTTTTTCGGATGCTATTGTGCTGTTAACAGACACCCCCACTTTATTAGTAATGTGAAAATTTCTAAAAAAACTCGGATTATAGCGTAAGAACACATACATATCTTGGTTGCGCCTCCAATACAATTTTGAATCGACTGTTTGACGACCTTTTTTAAAATTTGAACTTAGGCCTATCAAACTGGTTTGGGTCTCTTCATATTGGTCTTTAAAAGCAGGATTGGCATAAAAACCATTGGCGCCAAATTTTCTATCGGCATAGGTTGCCAAAAAATTTAGAGGCCGTTTTTTAACTTTAAACTGGGCTTTGTACAATAGGTTGTTATTTTTAAAATCGGTGTTAAAACGGTAACCGGATGAAGTATTGCGTTTGACTTGAAATATTTGTGAAATCTTTTTATTTGATTGACTCACTTGTAATCCTAAATTAATGTGATTAAAAGACCCCGTAACACTTTGCAAAGAAGTAGTATTTTCTATGGCTTTTTTAGTAATGATATTAATAGCACCCGTAAAAGCATTCTGCCCGTAAATGCGTGCCGCAGGCCCTTTAATAATTTCAATACGTTCAATGGCTTCAATGGCAGGTAAACTATTAAGCAAATGATGCCCCGTTTGCGTATCTTCAACAGGAATACCGTCTATTAGTAAAAGGGTTTGGTCAAAACTACCACCTCGTATGTATAAATCGGCTTGCATGCCATCTAAACCACGACGACGGATATCTACACCTGCATAGTTTTGTAATAATTCGGCCACACTTGTCGCGGCACTTTTATTAATCTGTGCCGATGTAATTAAAGTTATGGTACGCGAATTTTTAGAAAAGGGTAAGGCTATTCGTTGCGCATTGACAATAACAGAATCGAGATTTTCGACTTTATTTTGCTGATTTTGTGCAAATGAAAATTGAACGAGCAACAAAAACAACAAGACTAATTTTGGCTTCATCAGAAGGTTTTATTTAAGCGGGCAAAGATAAATAATAGTCTTTTAAAAAGCCTTTAAATGACCCTTTTTTGTATAAAAAAAGCCACACATTCGTGTAGCTTTTTTTATTTATGCTTGACCGGCCGGCCCAAAATTCATAGGGATGGGCGGTTGTTCATAATCTTTAATATCGCCATGAACTTGTTCAAATTTATGAATATTGTCAGCCAAAGCTTTGGCCAAACGTTTGGCGTGTTGTGGCGTCAAAATAATTCTGGATTTGACCTTTGCTTTAGGCGTTCCGGGCATAACATTGATAAAATCGACTACAAATTCTGAAACAGAATGATTTATAATGGCTAAATTGGCATAAGTACCATCGGCTATAGCCTCATCTAATTCAATATTTAATTGATTCTCTTGTTTGTTTTCGTCTGCCATAATTGTGTAATTTAAAGGGCTTCTTCCATTTCTTCTTGTGAACCTACAATAATTTTATCGTACATACGCATACCTGTACCGGCAGGAATACGTTTACCTACAATGACATTTTCTTTTAGTCCTTCAAGGTAATCTTCTTTACCACTAACAGCCGCTTCGTTTAACACCTTGGTCGTTTCTTGGAAAGACGCTGCAGATATAAACGATTTTGTTTGTAGTGAGGCGCGTGTAATACCTTGTAAAATAGGCTCTGCTGTTGCAGGAACAGCATCACGGGCTTCTACTAAAGCTTTATCTTCACGTCTTAAGATAGAGTTTTCGTCTCTCAATTCGCGCGACGTAATAATCATACCTTCTTTTAAAGTTTCTGAATCACCGGCATTGGTAACAACTTTTTTACCGTAAATAGCATCGTTCTCCTCTATAAAGTCATTTTTATGTACCAACTGATTTTCTAAGAATAGGGTATCACCTGTGTCAACAATATTCACTTTTTGCATCATTTGTCTTACCACAACTTCAAAGTGTTTGTCGTTAATCTTAACACCTTGTAAACGATATACTTCTTGTATTTCATTTACCAAGTATTCTTGAACTTTAGAAGGTCCTTGAATATCTAAAATATCTTTCGGAGTTATCGAACCGTCAGAGAGAGACATTCCTGCTTTAACATAATCGTTTTCTTGAACTAAAATCTGATTAGATAATTTTACTAAATATTTTTTAATCTGACCCGATTTAGATTCTACAATTATTTCGCGATTACCTCTTTTAATTTTTCCAAAAGAAATAACCCCGTCAATAGCTGTAACGACAGCCGGATTAGAAGGGTTACGCGCCTCAAACAATTCGGTTACTCTTGGTAATCCACCTGTAATATCACCCGCTTTAGCCGATTTTCTTGGTATTTTAACCAAGGTTTTACCCGCTTCAATCTTCTCGCCATCTTCTACCATTAAGTGAGCCCCAACAGGTAAACTATAAGAACGTAATGTATTTCCTTTAATATCATTGATTAATAAAGTTGGAATAACTTTTTTGTTTTTAGAATCAGAGATAACTTTTTCTTGGAAACCGGTTTGCTCATCTATCTCAATTTGATAAGTAACGCCTTGATCTATATTTTCAAAGGCTATTTTACCTTTAAATTCAGATACAATAACGCCGTTGTAAGGATCCCATTGGCAAATAATATCACCTTTTTTAACCGATTTTTTACCTTTTACAAATATTTCTGAACCATATGGTAAGTTATTTGTACTGAGTACAACACCGGTTTTCTTATCGATTAGCTTTATTTCTGAAGTACGCGAAATAACTGTTTCAATTTTTTCTCCATCGGCATTTTCACCTTCAACAGTTCTTAAATCTTCAATTTCTATCGCCCCGTCAAATTTGGCAACCAATTTATTTTCTTCAGATATGTTACCCGCAATACCCCCTACGTGGAAAGTACGCAATGTAAGCTGGGTGCCGGGCTCTCCAATAGATTGGGCAGCAACAACACCAACGGCTTCACCAATTTGAACCATTTTTCTGGTAGAAAGGTTATAACCATAACATTTGGCACATATACCGTGTTTGGCCTCACAAGTCAATGCCGAACGCACTTCTACTTTTTCAAGCGGAGAGTTTTCAATGGCATCGGCTATCTCGTCTGTAATAACTTCTCCCGAAGCCACAAAAAGTTCTTGGTTTAGTGGATTGTAAATATCGTGTAACGATACACGTCCTACAATACGTTCTGCCAAAGATTCAACAACTTCGTCATTTTTCTTTAAAGGACTTACTTCTAAACCACGTAAAGTACCGCAATCGTCAATATTTACAATAACATCTTGTGATACATCAACCAAACGACGTGTTAAATAACCCGCATCGGCTGTTTTTAAAGCGGTATCGGCAAGACCTTTACGCGCCCCATGTGTAGAAATAAAATACTCTAAAATTGACAATCCTTCTTTAAAGTTTGATAAAATCGGATTCTCAATAATTTCACCTCCTCCGGAGGTAGATTTTTTAGGCTTGGCCATCAAACCACGCATACCTGTTAACTGACGGATTTGTTCTTTGGAGCCACGGGCGCCTGAATCTAACATCATATAAACAGAGTTAAAGCCTTGTTTATCTTCGCTAATGCGTTTCATAGCCAACTCGGTTAAGCGGACGTTTGTTGATGTCCAAACATCAATAATTTGATTGTAACGCTCATTATTGGTTAACATACCCATATTGTAATTGGCCATTATGGTTTCAACCTGCTTGTTAGAGCTTGCAATCATGCTGTTTTTTTCTTCCGGAATGATAATATCACCCAAACTGAAAGATAAACCGCCTTTAAATGCATAGTAATATCCCATATCTTTAATGGCATCTAAAAACTGACCAGTTGTTGGTACATCGGTTAATTTTAATACTTTACCAATAATACCGCGTAATGACTTTTTGGTCAATACTTCGTTTATATAACCTACTTTTTCGGGCACAACTTCGTTAAACAATACACGTCCTACAGTTGTTTTTATAAGTTTGGTTACGATATTACCCTCCCCGTCTAAATCTTTAGTTCTCACGGTTATACCGGCATTTAAAACAACTGCTTTTTCGTTAAAAGCAATGGTTACCTCTTCCGGAGAATAGAATGTTAATCCCTCACCTTTAATCTTAAGAGTTTTGGTAGATTTGCGTTCTTTGGTCATATAATACAAACCCAAAACCATATCTTGCGAGGGAACCGTAATAGGCTGGCCGTTAGCCGGATTCAATATATTTAGAGAGGCCAACATTAACAATTGGGTTTCTAAAACAGCTTCGGGACCTAAAGGCAGGTGTACCGCCATTTGGTCACCATCAAAATCCGCATTAAATGCCGTACAGGCTAAGGGGTGTAACTGAATGGCTTTACCTTCAATAAGTTTAGGTTGAAAAGCTTGAATACCCAGTCTGTGCAAGGTAGGCGCACGGTTTAGTAATACCGGATGTCCTTTAATAACGTTTTCTAAAATATCCCAAACTACGGGTTCTTTTTTATCAATTATTTTTTTAGCCGATTTTACCGTTTTAACAATACCGCGTTCTATTAATTTACGGATGATAAACGGTTTGTACAACTCGGCCGCCATATCTTTTGGCAAGCCGCATTCGTACATTTTTAAGGTTGGTCCGACAACAATTACAGAACGGGCAGAATAATCTACACGTTTACCCAGTAAGTTTTGACGGAAACGGCCTTGTTTACCTTTAAGTGAATCGGATAACGATTTTAAAGGACGGTTAGAATCGGTTTTAACCGCCGATGATTTACGCGTATTATCGAACAATGAATCGACAGATTCTTGTAACATACGTTTTTCATTACGCAATATAACTTCGGGTGCTTTTATCTCTATTAAACGTTTTAAACGGTTATTTCTGATAATAACACGACGGTATAAATCATTTAAATCTGACGTTGCAAAACGGCCTCCATCCAAGGGAACTAAAGGACGTAATTCCGGTGGAATTACAGGAACTACCTGCATAATCATCCACTCGGGTTTATTTTCTCTGTTTTTTTGCGCATCTCTAAACGATTCGACTACTTTTAAACGTTTTAAAGCTTCTGTTTTACGTTGTTTAGACGTTTCGGTATTGGCTTTATGACGCAATTGATATGACAATTCGTCTAAATCAATTCTCGATAAGAGTTCTAGCAAACATTCAGCACCCATTTTAGCTATAAACTTATTGGGATCTGAATCTTCTAAATATTGATTGTCTTGAGGAATTGTTTCTAAAATATCCAAGTACTCTTCTTCTGTCAAGAAATCCATTTTTTGTAATGGTTCTCCTTCGGCGTTTTTAGTATTACCCGGCTGAATAACAACATACCTTTCGTAGTATATTATCATATCGAGTTTTTTAGAAGGTAAGCCTAAAAGGTAACCCATTTTATTGGGCAGCGATCTAAAATACCAAATATGTGCTACAGGAACAACGAGGTTGATATGACCAACGCGGTCTCTACGGACTTTCTTTTCGGTTACTTCTACACCACAACGGTCGCACACAATACCTTTATAACGGATGCGTTTGTATTTACCACAGGCACATTCGTAGTCTTTTATAGGGCCAAAAATACGTTCACAAAACAAACCATCGCGTTCGGGTTTGTGTGTACGATAATTTATGGTTTCGGGTTTGAGTACTTCGCCTCTAGATTTCTCTAGAATAGATTCTGGCGAAGCCAAACCTATGGTTATTTTATTAAATTTTTTTACAGTGTATTTTTCGTTTTGTCTTGCCATAATAATGGAATCAAATTATTATAAAAATTAATTTCTATCCCGATAGCTATCGGGACAACTGTATATTACTATTCTTCTAATCGTAAATCTAAACCTAAACCTTTTAATTCGTGCATTAACACATTAAACGACTCGGGTAATCCCGGTTCGGGCATAGCCTCACCTTTTACGATAGATTCGTAGGTTTTGGCACGACCAAATACATCATCCGATTTTACGGTTAACATTTCTCTTAAAGTACTAGAAGCACCATAAGCTTCTAGAGCCCAAACTTCCATTTCTCCTAAACGTTGTCCACCCATTTGTGCTTTACCACCTAATGGTTGTTGTGTAATTAAAGAGTAAGGACCAATAGAACGGGCGTGCATTTTATCGTCAATCATATGACCTAATTTAATCATATAGATTACCCCAACTGTTGCGGGTTGATCAAAACGTTCGCCTGTACCACCATCGTATAAATAGGTATGACCATAAATGGGCACCTTGGCTTTATCGGTTAACTCGGTAATTTGATCTAAAGTGGCACCGTCAAAAATTGGTGTGGCATAGGTTTGCCCCAGTCTTTGACCTGCCCAACCTAAAACAGTTTCATAAATCTGACCTATATTCATTCGTGAAGGCACTCCAAGTGGGTTTAGAACTATATCAACCGGCGTACCATCTTCTAAGAAAGGCATGTCTTCGGCTCTTACAATTCTAGCCACAATACCTTTATTACCATGACGTCCGGCCATTTTATCACCTACTTTTAACTTGCGTTTTTTAGCAATATACACTTTTGCCAACTTAATAATACCGTTGGGTAACTCATCTCCTACTGTAATCGCAAATTTTTCTCTTCGCAACACTCCTTGTAGGTCATTTACTTTAATTTTATAATTATGAGTTAACTCGTTAATTAAACTATTAAGAGCTTTATCGGTTGTCCAAACACCTTTGGTTAAATGGGTATAATCTTCAACAGTATTTAAAAGTTTGAGTGTGTATTTTTTACCTTTTGGCAAAATAACCTCCCCCAAATCATTTTGTACACCTTGCGATGTTCTGCCATTAACCAGTGTAAATAATTTATCTATCAAACTGGTTTTTAACTCCTCAAATTTAACCTCATATTGAGATGCCAAAAGGGCAATCTCTTCTTTTTCTTGCGTACGTTTACGTTTGTCTTTAATGGTGCGTTTAAAGAGTTTTTTATCTATAACCACACCGTGCAAAGATGGTGATGCTTTTAATGAAGCATCTTTAACATCTCCTGCTTTGTCTCCAAAGATAGCGCGTAAAAGTTTTTCTTCGGGTGTAGGATCCGATTCTCCTTTTGGTGTTATTTTACCGATAAGGATATCGCCGGGTTTCACTTCGGCACCAATGCGAATCATACCATTTTCATCGAGGTCTTTAGTCGCCTCTTCACTTACATTTGGTATGTCATTAGTCAATTCTTCGGCACCTAATTTAGTATCTCTTACGTCAAGAGAATATTCATCAATGTGAATTGATGTAAAAATATCTTCACGAACCACTTTTTCAGAAATAACAATAGCATCCTCAAAGTTATATCCTTTCCAAGGCATAAAGGCTACTTTCATATTTCTACCTAGGGCAAGCTCCCCGTTTTTAGTAGCATAGCCTTCACAAAGTACTTGCCCTTTTTCTACTTTATCTCCCTTTTTAACAATTGGTTTGAGATTAATAGAAGTACCTTGATTGGTTTTTCTGAACTTAATTAAGTTATAAGTCTTGGTATCAGAGTCAAAGCTCACCAATCTTTCGTTATCTGTTCTGTCGTATTTAATAGTAATTTGCTGTGAATCAACATACTCTACAACACCTTTACCTTCGGCATTTATTAAAATACGAGAATCTTTAGCCACACGACGTTCTAGACCTGTTCCTACAATAGGGGCTTCGGGTTTCATTAAAGGAACGGCTTGACGCATCATATTTGAGCCCATTAAGGCACGGTTGGCGTCATCGTGTTCTAAGAATGGTATTAAAGAGGCCGAAATTGACGAAATTTGGTTGGGTGAAACATCCATATAATCAACTTCTGACGAAGGTACTACAGGGAAATCGCCTTCTTCTCTAGCTACAACTTTATCTTTAATAATTTGGCCGTTTTCATCTAAGTCTAAGTTAGATTGGGCAATTTTTTTACCTTCTTCTTCTTCGGCACTTAAATAAATAGGTTCTTTTGTTTTATCTACTTTACCTTCAATAACTTCGCGATAAGGCGTTTCTATAAAACCTAAATTGTTAACTTTTGCATATACTGACAGTGATGAAATCAAACCAATATTTGGCCCTTCGGGTGTTTCTATAGGACACAAACGACCGTAGTGTGTAAAGTGAACATCACGTACTTCAAATCCGGCACGCTCTCTCGATAAACCACCGGGTCCTAAAGCTGATAAACGTCGTTTATGAGTTATCTCTGCCAATGGATTTGTTTGATCCATAAACTGAGATAATTGATTTGTACCAAAGAACGAATTGATAACAGATGATAGGGTTTTGGCATTTATCAAATCGAGTGCCGTAAACACCTCATTATCTCTTACATTCATACGCTCGCGAATGGTTCTTGCCATACGCGATAATCCCACGCCAAATTGGCCTGCCATTTGTTCGCCAACAGTTCGCACACGTCTGTTAGATAAGTGATCAATATCATCAACCTCTGCTTTAGAATTAATCAATTCTATCAGATATTTAATGATGGTTATGATATCTAATTTTGTCAGAACTTTTATGTCCATATCAACGTCCAGTTCTAATTTTTTATTCATTCTGTAACGGCCAACTTCACCTAGATTATAACGTTGTTCTGAAAAGAATAATTTATTAATTATACCTTTTGCCGTTTCATAATCGGGTGGTTCTGCATTACGTAATTGTCTGTAAATGTATTCTACAGCTTCTTTTTCTGAATTTGTCGGGTCTTTTTGAAGCGTATTATGAATAATAGCATAATCGGCTTGATAGGTTTCTTCTTTGTGTAGTAGAATAGTTTTAGAACCCGACTCAATGATTTCGTCAATATGTTCCTTTTCTAGAATTGTATCGCGGTCAAAAACTATTTCATTACGTTCTATAGACACTACTTCTCCTGTATCTTCATCAACAAAATCTTCGTACCAAGTTTTTAAAACTCGTGCCGCCAGTTTACGTCCTAAAACTCTTTTAAGACCTACTTTAGAAACTTTTATTTCTTCTGCAAGGTCAAATATTTCGAGAATATCTTTATCGCGTTCAAATCCTATAGCTCTAAATAGCGTTGTTACGGGTAATTTTTTCTTTCTATCAATATAAGCGTACATCACTTGATTGATATCTGTTGCAAATTCAATCCAAGAACCTTTAAAAGGAATGACACGTGCCGAATACAATTTTGTGCCATTTGCGTGGAAAGATTGACCGAAAAATACGCCGGGAGATCTGTGCAATTGTGACACCACAACACGTTCTGCGCCGTTTATCACAAAAGTACCACTATGGGTCATATAAGGAATTGTTCCTAGATATACATCTTGTACGATGGTTTCAAAATCTTCGTGTTCCGGATCTGTACAATAAAGTTTAAGTCGTGCTTTTAAAGGTACGCTATAGGTTAAACCACGTTCTATACATTCTTGAATAGAATAACGCGGTGGGTCTATAAAGTAGTCTAAAAACTCTAAGACAAACTGGTTACGCGTATCGGTTATTGGAAAGTTATCTGAAAAGGTTTTGTATAAACCTTCATCGCTTCGTTCATCTGCTTTAGTTTCTAACTGGAAAAAATCTTGGAAAGATTTTACTTGAATATCCAAGAAATCTGGATATTCCATTACTAATTTTGCTGATGCGAAACTGATTCTATTTAAGCTATTTTTCGTTGCCAATGGAGAAAAATTTAGAATTGAAAATCTGTTATTATTTAAGGGCGTTTATATACGCAAAATGGTCTAGGTCTATGAACCACTGTTCAAAGACCTAAACCTTGTTTAATTAAGTCCCGACACTTCGGGATAAAGCTTATTTAAGCTCAACTTCTGCTCCGGCTTCTTCTAGAGATTTTTTAAGTCCTTCTGCTTCATCTTTAGAAACACCTTCTTTAATTGGACTTGGAGCGTCGTCTACTAAACCTTTAGCTTCTTTAAGACCTAAACCGGTTAATTCTTTAACCAATTTAACTACGGCCAACTTAGATTGTCCTGCTGCCGTAAGAATTACATCGAATTCTGTTTGTTCTTCAGCTGCTTCGGCATCACCACCGGCGGCTGGCCCTGCAACGGCTACAGCTGCTGCGGCTGGTTCAATACCATACTCGTTTTTTAAAATATCGGCTAACTCATTAACTTCTTTTACAGTTAAGTTAACAAGTTGTTCTGCGAAATCTTTTAATTCTGCCATTTTTCTTGTTTTTTAAAATTTAATATAATAGTTATTGTGCGTTTATTACTCTTTTTCTGATAATGTTTTTAGAATACCTGAAAGTTTATTACCACCCGATTGCAATGCCGAAATAACATTTTTAGCAGGTGATTGTAATAAACCAATGATATCGCCAATTAATTCTTCTTTAGATTTAATTGACACAAGCATATTTAATTGGTCATCGCCAACATAAATAGCTTCTTCTATATAAGCACCCTTTAATAAAGGTTTATCAGATTTTTTGCGAAAATCTTTAATAATTTTAGCCGGTGCGTTACTTACTTCGGCTAACATTAATGACGTATTTCCTTTTAAAATTTCGGATAATTCACCAAAATCTTTGTCAGATCTTTCCATTGCTTTACTTAGCAATGTATTTTTAACAACGGCTAATTTTACATTTGCCTTAAAACATGCACGTCTTAAGTTAGATGTAGTCAGAGCATTTAATCCCGAAATATCGGCTAAATAAATAGTATCATTTTCGGTTAAAGTTGTTGTTAAGTTTTCTATAACTTGTGCTTTTTCTTCTCTTGTCATAATAATTTTACTTAACGTTAAACCGATTTACTATCAATAGCTATTCCGGCACTCATTGTACTAGACATATAGATACTTTTAATATAAGTTCCTTTAGCTGTTGTTGGTTTTAATTTAATGAGTGTTTGTATTAACTCATTAGCATTTTCTTCTATTTTACTAGCGTCAAAAGATGCTTTAGCGATTGCGGCATGTACTATTCCTGTTTTATCAACTTTAAAGTCAATTTTACCGGCTTTCACATCTTTTACAGCTTTTGCTACGTCCATTGTTACTGTACCTGTTTTGGGGTTAGGCATTAAACCTCTAGGTCCTAAAATTCTACCTAGGGGCCCTAATTTACCCATAACACTCGGCATAGTCACAATAACGTCAACATCCGTCCATCCTCCTTTAATTTTTTGAAGGTACTCGTCTAAACCTACGTAATCGGCTCCGGCTTCTTTAACTTCGGCTTCTTTGTCTGGTGTAACTAAGGCTAAAACTTTTACGTCTTTACCTGTACCGTGAGGCAATGTTACCACACCACGAACCATTTGATTGGCTTTTCTTGGATCTACACCCAATCTAATCGCCAAATCTACTGAGGCGTCAAAATTTACGTTGGTTATTTCTTTTACTAAAGCAGAGGCTTCACTTAAAGTATAGGCTTTATTAGCTTCTAATTTAGTTTTAGCTTCTTTTTGCTTTTTTGATAATTTTGCCATTTTTTATAAATGTTATAAAGTTTAAGCAGGAGCGTTACCTTTAACAATTAAACCCATAGAACGTGCTGTACCTGCAATCATTTTCATAGCCGACTCTACCTTAAAGGCATTTAAATCTACCATTTTGTCTTCGGCTATTTTTCTAATTTGATCCCAAGTCACACTAGCAACTTTAGCACGATTAGGTTCTCCTGAACCTTTTTTTACTTTTGCTGCTTCTAATAATTGAACTGCTGCAGGAGGAGTTTTAACAACAAAGTCAAAAGATTTATCTACATAAACTGTTATAGCCACAGGTAAAACTTTTCCTTGTTTTTCTTGAGTTCTCGCATTAAACTGCTTACAGAACTCCATAATATTTACTCCAGCTGCACCTAAAGCTGGTCCTACTGGTGGAGAAGGATTTGCGGCCCCTCCGCGCACTTGTAATTTTACAACTTTACTTACTTCTTTTGCCATTTTTTAAACTTTAGTTAGATTTTCTATTTGTGGAAGCTCATAGAAAACCAAATTATTTATGTGTAACAGTTATGATATTTTTTCTACTTGCATATAACTTAGCTCTAATGGTGTTTTTCTACCAAATATTTTCACCATTACTTCTAGTTTACGCTTTTCTTCATTAATTTTTTCGATAGCTCCGTCAAAACCATTAAAAGGCCCGTCTATTACTTTTACGGTTTCACCTATTACAAACGGAATAGCTATATTGTCATCTTGGATGGCCAATTCATCTACTTTACCCAGCATCCTGTTTACCTCATTTTTCCGCATAGGCACAGGGTCGCCACCTTTGGTTTCGCCTAAAAAACCTATAACACCTGTAACCGATTTTATAACATGAGGTAACTCGCCACTTAAATTGGCTTCTATCATAATATATCCGGGAAAATATACGCGTTCTTTACTAACACGTTTTCCGTTTCTTATTTGAACTACTTTTTCTGTTGGAACAATTACTTGATCTACATAATCTGAAAGCCCTAATCTAGAAATTTCATTTTCTATATAAGTTTTCACTTTATTTTCTTGACCGCCAACAGCCCTAACTACATACCAATTTTTAACAGAATCAGCCATAAATTTTAATTAAATAAATTAAAATATTTATCTAATCCCATCTGAAAGAATTTATCGGCTAAAAAAATTGCAATTGCAAAAAGCACGGTAAATACTGCAACAACTAGGGTTGATTTTTGTGCTTCTTCCCAAGACAACCAAGTAACTCTTGTTTGTAACTCTTTAAAAGAGGCCACTATATAATTAATTAATTTCATAATCTAAATCATTTGTACGGGTGGAGAGGTTTCCTTCGGCTTCGCTCAGGATAAACTTCTCGGCTCGTACTTTTTATTTGCACGGGTGGAGAGACTCCCCTCGACTATGCTCGGGA
Source organism: uncultured Flavobacteriaceae bacterium (assembly GCA_964564475.1). GTDB lineage: Bacteria > Bacteroidota > Bacteroidia > Flavobacteriales > Flavobacteriaceae > CG1-02-35-72. Next base: position 15,174 of record CAZMBM010000051.1, read on the forward strand.
TAAACTTCTCGCCTTACTCTTTGTATTTGCACGGGTGGAGAGGCTCGAACTCCCGACACCCGGTTTTGGAGACCGGTG
>CAZMBM010000052.1:0-14703 GCA_964564475.1 uncultured Flavobacteriaceae bacterium
CCGGAGAGCGGCGAGGAGGTCACGCGGCTGCTCGCCGAGCACGGCGAGGAGGCGCTAAAACATTTTAAAGGAAATACATACATCCTTTTGCCAAATAATTATTTACGCGATTTTCAAGCCCAATTTTCACAAATGGTTGAAGTGCTAAGTGTAGAGGCCGATACCTTGTTTTTTAAATTGACAACTAATGCGGTTAAAAAGGTTAAGATTAAACCCAATTTAAAGATAGATTTTAAAATGGGTTATAATTTTTCAAAACCACTTGTAATTTTACCGGATTCTGTTGTGTTACAAGGTCCAAAACCTTGGCTGGATTCGATTGATGAAGTTATTACAGAACCTCTAATTTTAAAAGACTTATCTGAAGATACAACGCAAAAAGTAGCTCTTAAAAAATGGCAAAACTCAAAATTAAATTACGATGTTTCTACAGTAACAATCGCCGTTTATGTAGATAAATTTACAGAAACGAGCTTGATTACATCGTTTGAAATAATAAATGTACCCCCAAATTACACTATTTCAACCATTCCGAAAGAAGTACAGGTAAAATATCAGGTGAGCTTGAGCAATTTTAATAAAGTGACACCGCAAATGTTCAAAATTGTAAGTGACTATGCTTTGTCATCTAAAGATAGTTTGCCTTATTTAATACCACGAGTTGTAAAAAAACCTGCTTTTGTTAAATCGGTTACAATTATTCCTAACAGAATTGAATATTTGATAAAAAAATGATAGTTGTAGGGCTTACAGGAGGTATAGGAAGTGGTAAAACCACAGTTGCAAAGTTATTTGAAGAACTGGGAGTACCTGTTTTTTTTGCAGATAATGAAGCCAAAAAGCTCATGCAAGAATCACCAAGCTTAAGATCTAAAATTCGCGCGACATTTGGCGATAAGGCTTATCTGAACAACACGCTTAACAGAAGTTATTTGGCCAACTTGGTATTTACAGATAAAAACAATTTAGAACGCTTAAACAAACTGGTGCACCCTGTTGTAAAAGCACATTTTAAAAATTGGATTTCAGAACAAGAGGCATCTTACGTAATCTATGAAAATGCCATACTGTTTGAAATAGGTTCAGATAAAGATTGTGATTTTATAATTGTTATTTCGGCAGACCAAGAAACGCGAATTAAACGCGTCATAAAACGCGATGGTGTAACACGTCTTGACGTCTTGAACAGAATTAATAATCAATGGGATGTTAAAAAAAAGGAACATCTGGCGGATGCTGTTATAATTAATGATAACAATAAGCCTTTAAAATATCAAGTTCTTAAGATACAATCAGAGATAAAGCAGAAGTTTAATCTTGATTGAAAAAATCTTCATTATTTTCTTAAAATATTGTTAAAAACTAAATGTTTTTTGCATAATGTCTTACAATTATAAGAATATTAACAATTTAAGAGTTATTTTTGAGCGATGGGTAAAAGATTATTTATTTCGCTAATTACTTTGATGAGTATTTCTTTGATAGGAATAATAGCCGTTCAAGTTTATTGGATTAACAATACGATTGAAATTAGAGAAAATCAATTTTCTAATGATGTTAAATTTGCTTTGGCCAATGTTTCAGATAATATTCAAAATCGCGAAATTAACGATTATTACAAAGAGTTTACACCTTTAATTGACTCAGCCAGAATGGCTAAACAAGGTATTATTAAAAATCTGTTTTACAGTAAAATAGACACGAGTACTAACGAGATATTTACCTTTAGACAAAGTATATTAGAGAATAATTATAAATCGCCTTTGACAAATTTACGTTTAAATGTGGATACTCTAAAGTTTAAATCATTTTATAGTAAATCGGTAAAAGAGGTCTCTAAACTCAGTAAAATATCTAAGGATATAAGTCAATTAACCCCCGAACAAAAATTTGTAAAAATAGGGAAGCTAATAGGACTTGAAAAAATACAATTCGAAGATTTTTTTAAAGAAATAGCTCCACGAAAACCTATTTACAAAAGGGTTACAAAAAACGAATTAAAATATAATTTAGATTTTGAGCTAGGTCAGAGGGGAGTGTTAACCGACTATGAGTTTGCTATTTACAGCAGTAATTTTCCAACAAAAATAAAATCGACTCATTTTAAATTGAATAAAGGCAAAACCTATAAAGTCCCTTTATTTTTAAATGATAAGGGCACGAGTAATTATTATTTGTACGTCAGTTTCCCTAAGAAAAAAGAATATATATTAAGTGCCATTTCTAAAATATTAATTCTAGGCGCCTTTTTTATTCTCATAATAGCCTTTGCCTACGGAAGTGCTATTTATCAACTCATAAAGCAAAAACAAATTTCTCAAATTAAGACAGAATTTATCAATAATATGACGCATGAGTTTAAAACACCTATTGCCACAATTAACTTGGCTTTAGATGCGATTAAGAATCCTAAAATTATTGATAATAAAGAAAAGATTTTGAATTATGTAAAAATGATTCGCGAAGAAAATAAACGCATGCACAAGCAGGTTGAAAATGTTTTGCGTATCTCAAAATTAGAAAAAAATCAACTCGACATCAGTAAAGAAATTGTTGATATAAGCGATTTGTTAGAAGATGCCATATCTCACGTTAAACTAATTGTAGAAAATAAGGGAGGATATATTCATACGCATTTTAATGCCACTCTTGATGAAGTTCATGCCAGTCCATTCCATTTAAAAAATACCTTTATTAATGTTCTAGATAATGCTATAAAATATTCTGAAGAAGGCCCTAAAATAGATGTTTATACAGAGACAGTAGGAAATGAATTGCTTATCAAATTTGTAGATCAAGGTATTGGAATGAGTAAAAATGTTCAAAAACAAGTTTTTAACAAATTTTACAGAGAACAAACCGGTAATGTACACAACGTCAAAGGACACGGACTTGGATTGGCTTATGTAAAAAAAATAATTGAATTTCACGATGGCACAGTTAGTGTTACAAGTGAAAAGGGTAAAGGCAGCACTTTTACAATAAAATTGACACTGATTTAAATAAAATATTATGGAACAAAAACGCATACTTTTAGTAGAAGACGACCAAAATTTTGGAACGGTTTTAAAAGATTATTTAACATTAAATGACTATGATGTAACACTTGCCAAAGATGGGTTAGAAGGTTTAATAATGTATAAAAACGACATTTTTGATATGTGTATCCTAGATGTTATGATGCCTAGAAAAGACGGTTTTTCATTAGCAAAAGATATTAGAGCAACAAATAAAGAGATTCCTATTATTTTTCTTACGGCCAAAACTCTTAAAGAAGATGTGCTAAAAGGCTACCAAGTAGGTGCAGATGATTACTTAAACAAACCTTTTGATTCTGAAGTGTTACTCTATAAAGTGAAGGCTATTATGCAACGTAAAGAATCAGAAAAAGAGGTAGAAGATGAAGCCTTTGAATTTGAAATAGGTAAGTTTCATCTTAACTCTAAATTAAGACAGCTCTCTCTTAACGGAAATGTTAGAAAACTATCACCTAAAGAAAATAAACTACTTAAACTTCTGGTAATGCACATTAACGATTTAATGCCTCGCGAATTGGCCTTGACCAAAATTTGGCGTGATGACAATTATTTTACTTCCAGAAGTATGGATGTGTATATAGCTAAATTGCGAAAGTACCTTAAAGATGATCCTAATGTAGAAATCATCAATATCCACGGAGAAGGGTTTAGACTGGTTGACAATAAATAGCTTTTTAAACTCTTAAAAAGCAACGGCCTTATTTTTAAGGTATTGTATTTTCTTATTATCCCTAGTCAGTTGTTATCGCTACCGCTAATTGCGTATATTTGTCTGTGAGTCTTAAGTAAATAAGATTACTAAAAAATTAGCATACCTGTTATGGCTGAATTTATAAAATTGTACCACCAAAACCCGAATCAAAAAGAAATAGCACATATTGTAGCCATTTTAAAAAAAGGCGGACTGATAATTTATCCCACAGATACCGTTTACGGAATGGGTTGCGATATTACCCATAAAAAAGCTTTAGAAAAAATAGCCCGCATTAAAGGTGTTAAAGTAGCAAAGGCAAATTTCTCATTTATATGTAACGATTTGAGTCACCTTTCCGATTATGTAAAGCAAATAGATACAGCCACTTATAAACTTTTAAAACAAGCCTTACCCGGTGCTTATACTTTTATGTTACAGGGTAATTCAAAATTACCTAAATATTTTAAACAAAAAAAGACGGTAGGAATAAGAGTCCCCGATAATAGTATTGCAAGAAAAATTGTGGAGACTTTGGGTAATCCTATTATATCGACATCTATTTACGACGACGACGAAATTATTGAATATACAACCGATCCGGAATTGATTTACGAAAAATGGAAGAATTTAGTCGATATTGTTATTGATGGTGGCTACGGTGGCAATGTTCCTTCTACCGTGGTCGATTTAAGCTCAGAACCTTTTACAATACTCCGAGAAGGAAAGGGCTCCTTAGATTTATTTAGTCTTTAGAGAGTTCTTTGTAGTTCTTCTTTAACCTTTTTAATAAGATACCATAAATAAGTCGGTAAAATAAGAGCAATAAACCCACGATGGCGGCAACTATTAATACAGCAATAACTACAGCTATTATAAGCATTGTATTTAAACTTAGGCCTGATTGAGATACGCTTAACTTTGAAATAAAATCGTCGTTAGAAAAAATAAAGTACAATACAACCGCAAAGCTAAAAATGAGCACACCAATATTGTACAAAACATAATTATAAACAGTTTTTCGTGTTTTTAAGATATCTTCCATCAATTTTTGGGTACTACTGGCTGCCGAAATAGAGCGGTAGTTTATATAAAATAAGATGATGAAAACAAATATTATGACATAATTAATAATGTTTAAGACGTACATAAAATTGTAAAGTCCCAAGGCGCGTATTTTATCCCAATCGGTATCAACCAGTAGCGCTACAAGCGTCCACAAACAAAACTCTAATATGCTTATGTAGAAAATCCATTTGACTATGGAAGTCGATTTTTTATGCAACATTTTTTGTATATCATCATAACTAAATTGTAATTTACTACTTTTCTGATCTTTCCAAACCTCTTTTAAATTGTCTAAATTTGTCATAATATCAGGGGTTTAATAATTCTTTTAATTTTGTTTTAGCACGATTCATTTTAACACGTGCATTGACTTCTGTAATACCTAATGTTTCAGATATTTCTCTGTACGATTTATCTTCTAAATACAATAAGCACAAGGCTTTTTCTATATCAGATAATTGTCTGATGGCCTTGTAAAGCAGGGCTAATTGTTGGTCTTTTGTAGGGTCGTAATCGTGGAATTCTAACTCTTTTAAATTGTCGTACATCTCTGATGTGACAATTTGTCTTTTCGATTTTCTATAGAGCGATATGGCTGTGTTTAAGGCCACTCTATACATCCATGTACTAAATTTTGAGTCGCCTCTAAATTTAGGATAGGCACGCCACAGTTGGATAGTGATTTCTTGAAATAAATCTTTATGAGCACTTTCAGACGATGTGTACGCCCTACATACCTTGTGAATTATATTCTGATTTTTTTCTAAATCTTCGGTAAACCGATGTTTTAAATCTTCCACACTCTAAGTTAGTTACCCTATTGGTAGCAAAAATAGCTTATTTGTTACGATTTTTTTGACTATCCTTTTGGGACACTAATTTCCGATCCAAAAAACAAAGCATTAAAAAACAACTTATTTGTACCGTACCAAGCCCCTCTAAAATTGGGGTTATCGGCAAACATAATAACCCGACCACGTCCTATAGGGCTTACAATTAATGACGCCGATTTTTTTAAAGTTTCTAAATTCTTTTTAGTAATAAAACCATCAATATGAGGGTGTTTTGTGTATTTAGCGACTGTAGCATAAGAATTTTTACTGGGTTTTAACCACACATTACTGTTTCTGTAAACAGGTATTTGTTTTTGATGATAGCCAAAGGCTAAAGGATGTGTTAAATCTAAATCGACTCTAAAAATAGCGCCCCCCACACGTTCGCGACCAATATATTCTCCGGCATCGCCGTAAGGCAAACGTTTAACGGGTTTAGAAGTGTCTTTTTTAATCAAAAATTCTTTTACTAATTTTTTGTTTATGGCCCAAGCAGAGGCTTGCCTTGAGGTAATAAGGGTATTACCCTGTGCGACCCAATTTTTAATTTTTTCTATCTGTTTATCATCAAGATGTTTATAACTACCCGAAACCAAAACAAAGGTATTGTAACGGTTTAAATTGACGCGGCTAAAAATGTTAAGGGGCACTTTGGTAATGGGCATGTTAATTTTGGTGTCGAGGGCATGCCATACTTCACCGGCTTCATAAGAAGAAACACCATCGCCAACCAACATAAGCGCTTTGGGTTTTTTGAGTGTTCTAAAATTACGACTCCCCAAGTCAATACCTTTTGTGCTATAACCTGTATTAACAGAAAAAGCTTGGATTTTAAATTTTTGTGTAGCTGTTTTAAGCAATGTATAAACCTTATCAGATGTTAATCGCTGTAAACTTACAGGAATGAGTAAAGTACCTCTGTTAAAATGATGGACTTTTTTATTGGCTGTAATGCTAAAGGGTTTGAATGCGGCTTTTAGTTTAATACCGTTTTTTTGTAAAAAATAAAGTAGTGCAGGCGTATTAAAGTCATCCCATTCAATTAAATAAGCGTAATCAGATTTATTAAAATTTGTAGTTGTTACCAAACCTTTGGTAGAAGTTAGCGCTGTTCCCTTTTTAAATGTATTGGTTACTTTGGCATATGTCATATTATAAAAATTGACAGTTGACCAAGCCGAAGCGTCATAATACACGCTATCTCTATACTGACTGTAAGTTTCGAACATAGTCTGTACCATACGGTATTGGGGTTGTTTTGTAGGAACTATAAAAGCTTTTCCTTTAGTAAACGATTTTCCGTTCAAACGCCTTGATTTGGTGAGATTGTAAACTTTAATTTTATGTTGTAACAATAAATCTACAAAATCTTTTGTGCGATTTTTATCGTAGTTATCACCAAAAATATAGGCTTTTACAGGGTCTTTTTCGGCATTTTTAATGGCCGATGTGAAAAAACGGTGTTCGTATTTATTGAGATAATCTTTATTGGCTACAGCGGCTTTTATAGTGGCAAAACTAGACACATAATGGTTTCTAATAGTAAATTTAAATTCTATTTTTCCCATATCTGTTTCTTGCAGGTGACCTCTTGAACTGGCCTGTTCAAAAAGTAAAGCTAAGGCGCCTTGTAAATCGGGATAGGAAGAACCATAACCGGGGTAAGTGCCGTCAAAAGCTTCTTTCGTAAAATAAAAAGAGCCTATTTTGTTTAAATCGGCCGAAAATTGTTTGGCAAACAGGTCATTGAGCGTTGTGTAATTTTCTTTGGGCATTATGGGGTCTTTAGAGGCAATGGGTTTCATCGGCTCAAAGAAATAGGTGCTGTTTGTACCCATTTCATGAAAATCGGTTACAACATTAGGGTACCATTGGTGATACCATTTTAATTTGCCTTGACTTTCGGGATTTACCGCCAACAGCCAATCGCGATTTAAATCAAACCAGTAGTGATTTGTACGACCACGCGGCCATGCTTCGTTGTGCTCCATATCGTATTTATCGGCCACAAGCGGATTGCCACGTCTGCTGTTAGCCCATTCTGTAAAGCGGTCTCTGCCATCGGGATTTATAGTGGGGTCTATAAATATAACAGCCTTATTTAAATAGTTTTGTACAGTCTTGCTTTTTGAAGCTATTAACGTATAGGCGGCAAGCATAGCGGCCTCTGTACTTGAGGGTTCATTACCGTGGACATTATAGGCCAAATTTATAAAAAGAGGTAAGTTAGAAACATCGCCAAGAGGCGTGTTAACATCAACCAATTTGAGATGTTCTTGACGGAGCGCTTCTAAATTTTTGATATTTTGGGTATTAGAAATATTTAGAATGACCAATTGGCGTTGTTCATACGTCTTGCCATAAACTGTTAGCGTGGCCTTATTGGATAAGGATGCTAATTCTTTAAAATAAGCGACAACTCTGTCATGACGTGTATGGTATTTCCCAATGGGGTAGCCCAAAAATTGCTCCGGACTGGGGATTTTAGCGTCAAAAGGTCCTTGTGAACCGTAAAAATAGTCTTGTGAATAAACAGAAGTTCCTAAAAACAGGAATAAAACGACAGTAATTAAATTTTTCATAAGTAGTAGGTTTTAGTTTAATTTTACACTGTAAAAAATTAGGTGTACCAAATTACACTATTTTGATTTTAAAAAGAATTAATTAACAATTCATCTGTAAAATTTAACAGTTCGGTTATTTAAAATTGTCAGAAAATCACAAAAAGAGCACTTTTGCTCTGAATTAAAAAATATGTTTAACTTTAAAAATAAAAAATTATGATTCGATTTATCTTAGTCATCAGCTTGTATTTATTATCATTGGTAGGTTTTAGTCAAACCAAAACACCTGCGTATAATGTCACAGCTACAGTGGTCAATGCGATGAGCGATAAAGGGAAAGTCTATTTTGCCTTATACGATACCAAAGAGCATTTTAGCAACAAACAGGCTGTTGCCAAAGCTAACGCTATTTTAACAGATGGTGTAAGCACTGTCACTTTTAAAAACCTAAAACCGGGTGTTTACGCCCTAATTTGTTTTCACGATGCCAATAACAATGGCAAAATGGATTTTCAACCTAACGGAACGCCCATAGAAGACTATGGTGCCAGTAACAATGTAGAAAACTATGGGCCTCCTAATTTTGAGGATGCCAAATTTGAATTGGTCAACGCAGATATGAACATTACTATAAAATTTTAGACCTCTCATAAAACCCGACAAATGACTAAATATTTTGCAACCTTTTTAAAATATGTTTTTCTGGTTAGTCTGGCTATTTACCTTGTTGACCAAGGAGCGGGTTGGATTAATGGACATCCCATTGAAAGTTTTGCAGAAGAGATTAAAGGATTTACTGTTTATTTTTTGTACAGCTTTATAATAGGGGGGGCTAATATTTATTTAGTAATTATTTTAGACAAGCGAATCAGCTGGAAAACCAACCCAAAAAAGCGCCTTGTGGTTGGATTAATAGGAGCCGTTATAGTTTCATTGTTGGCTGTAGCTATATCAAAATTAGTCATTACATTATTTAGAGGAAATAGCTTAGACTATTTTTTGGCACATCAAAAAGGCATTCACTATTTTTATTCACTTATTGTGTCGTTAATAGTATTGCTCTTTTTTTATGCCTTTTATTTTTATAAAGCCTTAACGGAAAAAAAAGTATCTGAAACAGAATTTGTAGCCAAGACAGAATCGGCTAAATACGAATCGCTTAAAAGCCAATTAGATCCACATTTTTTATTCAACAGCCTTAATGTTTTAACAGCCTTAATAGGCGAAGAACCGGCTAAAGCCGAACGTTTTACTACCAAACTCTCTAAAGTGTACAGGTATGTTTTAGAACAGAAAGACAAAGATTTAATTGCACTTAAAGACGAATTAAATTTTGCCAAGAGCTATATGGAATTACTTAAAATGCGTTTTGAAGATGCTGTACAATTTAAGTTACCCGATGAAGATTATAACCCCGATTATAAAATTGTGCCTTTGTCTTTGCAAATATTGTTAGAAAACGCTGTTAAACACAATATTATAAGTAAAGAAAATCCGTTAGTGATAAGTATTTATTTAAAAGAGGGTAATCTTTGTGTAGAGAATAAACTACAATTAAAATCGGTACTTAAAAAGAGTACACAAGTAGGCTTAAAAAACATAGAAGAACGCTACGCGCTTATTACAGAGAGGCGTGTAGAAATTCTAAAAACAGAAAACGAGTTTAAAGTTAAATTACCTTTATTAACAAAAAAAATAAAAATAATGAATACAAATTTTTTAAAAGAAGAGCGCTATTTGCGCGCCCAAAAGCAAGTTAAAGAAATGAAAGAATTTTACGCCGGGCTAGTGGCTTATTGTGTTGTAATACCCGGTTTGTTTTTAGTGTGGTACACGTTTACACCAAATGTTATTCAATGGTTTTGGTTTCCGGCTGTAGGCTGGGGGATAGGTCTGTTTTTTCATGCTATGAAGGCTTTTAATTACAGTCCGTTTTTAGGACGTAATTGGGAAGAACGCAAATTGCAAGAACTTATGAGAGATAATTCTAATGAAAAATGGATGTAAAAAGCTTCACTCAAATTAATAATAATTAAATACAATATTATGGAAATACACGATGAAAAATACGCACGCGCACAAGAACGCTTAAAGGAACTTAAAAAATATTATACATCACTCTCGTCATATGTAGTGGTAAATATATTCTTGGTAATAGTTAATTACTTAACAGATTGGGATCATAAATGGTTTTTCTGGGTAAGCATATTTTGGGGTTTTGGGGTTTTAATGCACACATTTAAAGTATTTGGTTTTTTGGGACTCTTTGGCCCTGATTGGGAAAGGCGTAAGATAAAAGAATTGATGGATAAAGATACGACAGATTCATGGCAATAAGTGTTGTTATAGTAGAAGACGAACAACCGGCAGCAAGACGTTTAAAGCGTATGCTAGAAGGATTGGATGTAGAAGTTGTAACCATGTTACATTCTGTTAAAGAATCTGTAAAGTGGTTTACAGAAAACGAGCCGCCTAAACTTATATTTTTAGACATTCAACTATCTGACGGCCTGTCTTTCGAAATCTTTGACCAAGTCACACTTAAAAGTGCCATTATTTTCACAACAGCTTATGATGAATACGCTCTTAAAGCCTTTAAATTTAACAGTATAGATTATCTTTTAAAACCTATTGACGACGATGAGTTAGCACATGCTGTCGCGCAGTTTAAAGAAAGCGAAACAGCTAAAAATTTAATCCCGCAATTTGACATTGCGTACTTAAAAAAGCTCTTAATTAACCCGTTAGACAGGCCGTTTAAGGAACGATTTACCATTAAAATAGGGCAGCGCTTAAAGATTATCCCCGTTAAGGATATTGTTTGTTTTTACAGTGAAAACAAGGGAACTTACCTGCACACCATCCATAATAGAAGCTATTTGTTGGATAGTACATTAGAACAAGTAGCCCCCCAATTAGATCCGTCAAAATATTTTAGGGTCAACAGGGCTTTTATAGTAAATTTAGAAGCTATAAAAGACATTGTAGCTTATACAAACAACAGGCTTAAAATAGTTTTAGTAGCTTTTGATAAAGACACCATTATTGTCAGTCGTGAAAAAGTCAAGGCTTTTAAACAATGGCTGGGGTAGGTTTAGGTTATTTTTGTTTTAAAACAACTTTATCTGTCCGTCTTCGTCGGTTGTTTTAGGCGGCTTTATATCTAAATTTTTAACAACAGGTTTTTCGTCATTATTATCAGATTCAATCGCTTCGCTTTCTACTTCTATATTTTCAAGTGCTGGTGGCTCATAAGGTAAGGGCTCCAGTAAATCTATATATTTAATTTTTTCTTTGGTAAGTTGGTTACCTTGTGCCTTAATACCTTTAACAGCGATAAAATCTTCGAAGTTTAGAGAACTGTTTTCTAAGCTGCGTTTAGAATAAACGATATTGGCTATTGGACGGTAATCTGTAGCTACAATTTCTAACTTAGATTTTGGATGGTCGCTAATAAATAATTCGTCTTTATTGGGGTTATCAACCATAAAGCGTTTTACGTAATAGCGCTCTTTATCGCCGTCATAATATACGGCAGAAATAGGTTTATTGGGTATCCACTTTTCTAAAACAATCATATCTTCGCTAAAATGCGCCGATAATTTAGGCTCGATGGTTTTTAACACCCCCCTTTGAGTGATAACTAATAATCTGTCTTCGGCGGTAAACTCACCTAATAAATCGCCTCTACCATCTACATTAAGACGTTGAACGGTATCATCAAACCATATTTTTCGAGGTCTTAGAGTAGAAACACCTTCGCTTTTAAGTTCAATTTTTCGCACAGTGTGTTTGGTAACCGTATTGCCGCGAACACCACGACTTTTAATGGCTAAATCGGCAAAATCTACATCCCATTTCAGCTTTTTGAGATGTCCTACAGCACGTAACAGCACCGTAACGGTTTCGGCTTCGCCATTGGGATTGGCAGAGAAATACAGTACTTTAGACCCTGTGGTGTTGTTAGCAAGGTTGTAAAATTTTTCGCGTGTTACGCCCGTTACCGGAAAGCGTTTTATATAAACCGGGCCACTTTTACCGGAGCGGTAAATAATATTGTAAATGGTGCGTTTATCGTTCTTTTTAAATACGGCTACGTGTATAATGTCTTTACCTATAAATGTTTTGGCAGCTACTTTGGTAACCATCATATTCCCATCTCTTAAAAAGACTATAATATTGTCAATATCAGAGCAGTCGGTTACATATTCATCTTTTTTAAGAGCGGTACCTACAAAACCTTCGGCGCGGTTTACAAAGAGTTTGGTATTGCGAATTACCACTTTAGTCGCCACAATGTCTTCAAAAGTTCTAATTTCGGTTTTACGTTCACGCCCCTTACCGTATTTTGTTTTGAGGTTTTTAAAGTAAGTAATGGCATAATCGATAAGATGCGCTAAATAGTGATTTACCTGTGCTATTTTTTCTTCCAATGACGCTATTTGCTCTTTGGCCTTATCTAAATCGAATTTAGAAATCTTTTTGATGCGAATTTCGGTAAGCCTTACAATATCATCGTCGGTTATAGCTCTTTTAAGGTGTTTTACGTGAGGTTTTAAACCTTTGTCTATGGCAGACATAACGCCTTTCCAAGTGGTTTCTTCTTCAATCTCACGATAAATACGCTTTTCTATAAATATACGCTCAAGCGATGCGAAATGCCACTGTTCTTCTAATTCATTTCGCTGTATTTCGAGTTCTTTTTTTAAGAGTGAAACGGTTTGTGTTGTAGAAATTTTTAATATTTCTGACACCCCTATAAAAATGGGCTTATTGTCTTGTATGATGCAGTTAGAAGGCGATATAGATATTTCGCAATTGGTAAAAGCATACAAGGCGTCAATGGTTTTGTCGGGCGAAATGCCATTGGGCAAGTGCACAACAATTTCTACTTGGGCTGCTGTATTGTCTTCTATACGTTTAATTTTTATCTTCCCTTTGTCGTTGGCTTTAATAATGCTGTCGATTAAAGAAGATGTGGTTGTTCCAAAAGGGACTTCGGTAATGACGAGTGTTTTTTTATCTAAAACACTTATTTTGGCACGAACGAGCACTTTGCCGCCCCGTAAGCCATCGTTATAATTAGAAAAATCTGCTATACCACCGGTTTGAAAATCGGGTAAAATGGTAAAAGAACGGCCTTTTAAGTATTTTATAGAGGCATCTATGAGCTCAATAAAATTATGAGGGAGAATTTTAGTAGAGAGCCCTACCGCAATACCTTCTACACCTTGTGCCAAAACCAAAGGGAATTTTACAGGCAAATCAATAGGTTCTTTTCTACGTCCGTCATAAGAAGACTGCCATTTTGTTGTTTTGGGATTAAAAAGGACTTCTAAGGCAAACTTAGAGAGGCGTGCTTCTATGTAACGCGAGGCGGCAGCCCTGTCGCCGGTTAAAATATTACCCCAGTTACCCTGCATATCTATAAGCAATTCTTTTTGCCCAATTTGTACCATGGCGTCGGCAATACTGGCATCGCCGTGCGGATGATACTGCATGGTATGCCCCACAATATTGGCTACTTTATTGTAACGACCGTCATCTAGATCCTTCATAGATTGCATAATACGACGCTGAACCGGTTTAAAACCATCGTTAATAGAAGGAACAGCCCGCTCTAAAATAACATAAGAGGCATAGTCTAAAAACCATTCTTTAAACATACCGGTTACTTTGGTAATGGTTTCTTGATTGGAATTTTCAGGTGTATTATTTGGGTTTTCTATATGTAAATTAGGCGTGTCCATCAAGGTTTAGGCATTATTTTCTCTGAGTATTTTTTTAAGGGATTGTTTTAAGTATTTAGTGCGTTTAGGGCTTATGTTTGTGATATTAAAATGTTTTTTTACAGTTCCCTTTTCTTTTGAATTTAAATAGATAATTAATGACCTGTAAACTATATAATTTCTAATTTTAAAATCTTTCAATTTCTTTTTAGGAAATTCTAAAGTTTTAACAGCTAAGGGAGCCATACTTTTTTTGGTAATACTATCGTTTTTTAAAATAACTACCATCCCTGTACTGTCGTATTCAAAATACCCATTTCCTAAAAAAGCAAGAAGAACTATTATAAATGCAAGCCCTAAAAATATATATTTTACCATGTTGAATCTGCTATTGAGTATTGGTGTTATGTTTATAAATACAAATACTGCCAAAAAGATTATAAATAAAGTAGTATAAAATTGTTTTGTATTATTAATTCTTTTATGATTGTTAAATTTCATGCTGTTTTGTTTAAATACGTTAAGTCCCCACTATTAGTATTTAAAAAATCATCATCAGGTTTCTTCCATAATATTTAGTTCTACTTTTAAATTATTTACTATAAATTTTTGTCTGTCCGGTGTATTTTTACCCATATAAAATTGCAATAATTCTTCTATACCTACTTCTTTATCAAGCATAACAGGGTCAAGTCTTATATCTTTACCAATAAAATATTTAAACTCGTTTGGCGATATTTCTCCAAGTCCTTTAAATCGGGTTATTTCGGTTTTGCCTTT
>CAZMBM010000053.1:0-14339 GCA_964564475.1 uncultured Flavobacteriaceae bacterium
CACCCAAACTGTTTAAAACATCGGGAATAAAATCGAATTTACCTTTGCTTACCGCACCGCTAAATAGCAAGACATCGTAACTGTTTAAAACCTGTGCCACTTTTTGTTTTAACTGGGTTTTATCGTCTTTAATATGCAAGGTGTCGGCTTTAAGATTGAGCCGTTCTAATAAAGCCACCAAAGTAAAAACATTGCTGCGCCTAATTTGGTGGGACAAAGGGCTTTGGTTGACTTCAACCAACTCGTCGCCTGTAGAAATGATGCAAATTGTGGGCTGCTTGGCCACTTTTACTTGGGCTTTGCCAACGGTGGCTAAAACGCCTATTTCGGCAGCACTTATTACTTTATTTTTGCTTATTAAAACTGTTCCCTTTGTGCAATCGAGTCCTTTTTTATGGATGTTTTTATAATATTTTACATCGTTTGTGTTGAGTGTTACGATGCCGTTTTGGACGTCGGTTAATTCGTACTGAATAACAGCATGGGTGTTTTTGGGCAATATGGCTCCCGTCATCGCTTCGATGCAATTTTGCGGATTGCTTAAAGTTAATTGCGGACTTCCGGCGGCTTGAACACCTTCAATTTTAAATTGGCGTTGCCCTTGCTTAAAGGCATCGATATTAATGGCCACACCGTCCATACTGACGCGATCGAAAGGCGGAAAATCGCGGTCGGCCACCACATTTTCTTTTAAAATGCGCCCCGTACTTTCAATAAAGGGAACCTTTTCTGTTCCGAAGTCTTCGGTGCTATTTAAAATTATTTCTAATGCTTTTTCTGACGTAATCATTTGTTGTTTTGTATGTGGATTCCCGCCATGGCGGGAAAGATATTTTTGAATATTACCCGCCTATAGACGACATACTTTCGCTCACTTTATTACCACGGGCCGCTTCGGCTACAAAACCGTTTTGGGGTTTTTGGCTGACGGTGTCTATAAATAGTTTTTTTAAATCGTCATCACTGGCACCGTTGCGGATAAAATCGCGTACGTTAAACACCCCCCCGTCAAACAAGCAATTTTTAAATAAACCTGTGGCGGTTATACGAATACGGTTGCAATCGTGACAAATGGTTCGGGTAAATGCCGGAATAATGCCAAAACGTCCTTTGTAACCTTTTACCTTGTAATTATTTGATGTTGCCGATTTTTTATGTGTCAACGCCTCAATGTCTTTATAATGGGACTTGATGTGATTTAAAATAACAGCACTGTCCCAAACTTTGTCTGTATGGCGTTGTCCTTTACCGTTAAAAGGCATTTCTTCTATAAACCTAACGGCGAGATTACGCTCTTTAGTAAGGGCGATAAAATCAATAATTTCATCGGTATTGACCTCCGGAATAACCACCACATTCAGTTTAACATCAATACGGCTTTCTTGTAATTTTTGAAGGGTATCGTAAACCACATCAAACGATTCGCGTCGTGTAATTTTATTGAATTTTTCTTTG
Source organism: uncultured Flavobacteriaceae bacterium (assembly GCA_964564475.1). GTDB lineage: Bacteria > Bacteroidota > Bacteroidia > Flavobacteriales > Flavobacteriaceae > CG1-02-35-72. The sequence continues at coordinate 1,456 of CAZMBM010000053.1, forward strand.
TTTAGACTGTCAATACTCAGATTGATATTTTTAATACCGAGTGTTTCTAATTTACCGATGTGTTGTCCAATCAAAACACCATTAGAGGTTAGGTTAATACTCTTAAGCTTATCATTAAAAGACAGTGACTCTAAGAAGTTGATAAAATCACGTCGTACAAAAGGTTCGCCGCCGGTTAGGCGGACTTTATCAACGCCTAATTCGCTCAGCACACGTGTAATGCGGTACATTTCTTTATATGTAAGCAACTCTTTTCGGGCGACGATGTCTGCCCCATGAGCCGGCATGCAATATTGACATCTAAAATTACAACGGTCGGTAACAGCCAATCTTAAATAGCTGATTTGACGGCCGAATGTGTCAGTAAGTTTTTGCACTTTAGTTGTTTTTTTAGATTTGTACCCTTTAAAAGTAGGTTTAAAAAGAGATTTACAAAGGTAAGTTTTTTAGAAGGAATTTAGTTTAATAAAATTTTATTCCGACCCAATTTTAACAAGCCTTGGTTTTCCATCTTTTTAAGGGTTCTGGAAATAGATTCGCGCGAGACATAAAGATCTCTGGCAATATCTTGATGGCTTGTGACAATTAATTTAGTGTTAAATGTATCGCATAAGTAGTTTAAATAATTTTTTAAGATTGCTTCAAGCTTTTCGAACACTTTTTCATTTATCAAATTAATGAGGCTTTCATTTTGTTCTTGTGCTAATTTAATTATATACTTATGCCAACTTTCGTATTTAAAGAACCAGTCTTTAATCAAATTAAAAGGAAACATGTAACAAACAAGAGTTGTTTTAGAAGTAATACGAATGGTATTTGGTTTGTTTTGACAGGCATTTAAAAACGAAACAGTACACACGTCAAAGGGTGTTAAGTAGTGTAATAAAATACTGTTTCCTTGACCGTCTCTACGCGTAACACGTGCGAGCCCTTTTATAATTAGGGGAAAATAATTTATTTGTTCTCTAATATCTAAAACAATTTTATCTTCGGAGAAGTTTTTTATTTTTCCGTATTTTAAAAGCTGATTTTTTAAGTCAGGTTCAAAAGCACTTAAAAATTGTTTAAATTCTAGAGAATTTGCAGGCATATTTTTATATGATTAATGGGGTAATTTATGTTTGATACCGTGGTAAGCAAAAGCGCCTAAAACAGCACCAAAAAGAACAACCACAATTGGGATGACACCTTTTCCAATTAAGGCAAACATTGGCCCCGGACATGCGCCGCCTAAGGCCCAGCCTAAGCCAAAAATAATGCCACCTATTAAATTTTTAGAGACACCTTTTTCTCTTGGGACGACTTCAATAGCTTTGCCGTCAAAAGTTTTTATTTTTTGCTTTTTAAACAATTGCATTAGAACAATACCTATTACAACAGCACCGCCAATAACACCGTACATATGAAAGGATTGAAATTTAAACATTTCGTAAATTCTATACCAAGAAACAACCTCAGATTTCGTCAAGATTATGCCGAATAATATACCAACCAATAAAAATTTTATGTTTTTCATAGTGTCAATTTTAAAAGATGTGAGGTAAAATAAACCAAGTCATAATAAGACCGCCAATAAAAAATCCGGCCACGGCAATAAACGATGGAATTTCGAGGTTACTCAGTCCTACTATGCCATGTCCTGAAGTACAGCCACCGGCGTAGCGCGATCCAAACCCGACTAGAAATCCGGCTATAATTAAAATGGCAAATCCTTTAACAGACAGCATAGCGTCGATGCTATAAATTTCCGGGGGCAAATAGTGAGCACCGGCATTTTTTATACCAATATCAGATAAATCTTGTACAGTTTGTGGATTCAAAATCACTGTGTCAGAATTGGTTAACCACTGGCTGGCTATAAAACCGCCTATTAAAACGCCTAAAACAACCATAAGGTTCCACGAATTTTTACGCCAGTCGAATTTAAAAAAGCCCACAAGTTTTCCGGCACCTCCTATGGCACAAAAATTTTCCAGATTAGATGAGATGCCTAGTTTTTTTCCAAAATAAAAAAGCAAAAACATGGTAAGTGCAATAAGGGGTCCTGCCACATACCAAGGCCAAGGTTGAAAGATAATATCCATTTGATTTAGTTGTTAGTTGTTCCAAATATATTTATAAATTTTTAAAAAGTGGTGATTTACATCACATATTTTAAAAATCGAGAACTTCTATTTTGTTTCTATGGAGCTTTATGTTGCCTTTATTTTCTAATTGCTTTAAGAGTCTAGAGACCACAACTCTTGAGGTATTCAAATCTTGGGCTATCTGTAAATGAGTTGTAAATAAATTGGTATCACGCATTATTTTAACTTTATCTGAAAGGTATTTATGTAAGCGCTCATCCATATTCATAAAGGCCAATGTATCAATAGCCTCAATCATTTCGTCAAGCCTAATGTTATAACTGTCTATAACAAATTCACGCCAGGTTTTGTATTTTACCAACCATTCGTCTAGTTTTTTTATAGGGATGTAAATAACTTCAGAATCTTTTTCGGCAACACCTCTTACACGACTTCTTTTACGTCTTATGCAGTTGTTAAACGATATGGCGCAGGTATCACCGCGTTCTAAAAAATAAAGTAAAAGTTCCTCACCTTTGTCATTTTCGCGTACAATTTTTATAGCACCGCTTAAGAGAAGTGGAATCTCTGTAATGACCTGATTAATATCTATCAATAAATCGCCTTTCTTTATATTTTTAAAGGTGCCAAATTTTATAATATCTTCGATGAGTTCTTTTTCAAATATTACATTGTAGTAGTCGTATAGTTTTTCTCTCATTTTGAGTTATTTAATGATATAAGATTGTCGATAAATTTAAAAATAATATCTGAAGCCCCAACATTTTTTTTGATATAGGCGTAGGCTTTTCGTCCTTTTACTGAAATTTGTTCAGGATTTGAGACCAATTCTTTGTAAATCTTGTTAAATGATTGTCTGTTAGTGATACTGACACAGGCTTTTAAGCTGAGGAGTTCTCGGGCTTCTTTAAATCTATCAAAGTTAGGGCCAATAATAACCGGCATACCATAAGTAGCGGGTTCTAAAATATTATGAATACCACTTTTGTTAAAACCGCCACCCACATAAGCAATGTTGGCATAAGCATAAACCGAGGTCAACAAACCTATAGAATCTATAATGAGCACTTGCGCTTTAGAGTCTTTGTTTTTATCTGAAAAACGGCACACAGGTTTAGAACAGGAAGCCATGAGTTTTAAAATACCCTCTTCTTTAATATTGTGGGGTGCCAAAATAAACTTTTCATTTTCGGTGGCGTCATTGTTTATATAATTAACAATAATGGCCTCGTCTTCGGGCCAGGTACTTCCGGCTACTAGGGTGATTCTCCCTTTGGAAAAAGCCTCTATAAAATCGAGTTTTTTACGTTGTTTTGTAATACTGTAAACACGGTCAAAACGGGTGTCACCACTCACTGTTACGTTGTTTAGTCCAATGCCACTTAATAAATCTTTTGAATCTTTATTTTGAACAAAGAAGTGTGTAAATGATTGCAAAGCTTTTCGGTAAAAATCACCATACCACTTAAAAAACAACTGATTGGGTCTAAAAATACCCGATACCAAAAGGGTTGGCACTTCTTTTTGTTTTAATGCGCTTAAAAAATTGGGCCAAAACTCATATTTAATAAAAACAGCTAATTTGGGTTTGACTTGCGCAACAAATTGGCTTGCCTTTTTTGGGGTGTCAAAAGGTAAGTAAGTAACACAATCGGCCAACGGATAATTTTTGCGCACCTCATAGCCCGAAGGTGAAAAAAAGGTAACCAATATTTTACAGTTGGGATAGGCTTTTTTAAGTTTTTCAATAATTGGAATACCTTGCTCAAACTCGCCCAAAGAGGCACTGTGAAACCAGATAACATTATCTGTATCAGATAATTTAGAAGAGATGGTTTTAAAAACACCCTTACGGCCTTTGACAAAAAGCGACAGCTTATTGTTAAATAAAGCGGCCATCCGAATGACACCGATAGCTAAATAAATAATGATGTTGTAAAGTCTGCTCATAAAAGGACGCTAAATTACGGATTTAGTGCTGTTTCACCCAAATATTTAGTAGATTTGTGTCTTTATAAAATATCCGAATGAAAAAATTGCAAATGGTTGACTTACAAAGTCAATACCAAAAAATAAAACCCCAAATAGACCAAGCCATACAAGAAGTTTTAAGCGCATCGGCTTATATAAACGGGCCAAAAGTCAAAGAATTTCAAACCAGTTTAGAAAAATATTTAAATATTAAACACGTCATACCCTGTGCCAACGGTACCGATGCCCTCCAAATAGCGATGATGGGGCTGGGTTTAGAGCAAGGCGATGAAGTTATCACAGCCGATTTTACCTTTGCGGCTACTGTTGAAGTGATTGCCCTTTTAAAATTAACCCCTGTTTTAGTCGATGTAGAAGCCGATACTTTTAATATGGATATCACGGCGCTTAAAAAAGCCATTACGCCTAAAACCAAAGCCATTGTACCGGTACATCTATTTGGGCAATGTGCCAATATGGAGGCTGTTTTAGAAGTGGCCAAAGAACACAATTTGTTTGTCATAGAAGACACGGCCCAAGCCATAGGAGCCGATTATACTTTTGCCGACGGCAGCATTAAAAAAGCCGGAACTATAGGAACGATAGGAACAACTTCGTTTTTTCCTTCTAAAAATTTAGGTTGTTACGGCGACGGTGGTGCTATTTTTACCAATGACGACGACTTGGCTCATACAATAAGAGGCATGGTTAATCACGGGATGTACCGCCGGTATTACCATGATGTTGTGGGTGTCAACTCACGTTTAGACAGTCTTCAAGCGGCTGTTTTAAATGTTAAATTACCTTTATTAGACAGCTATTGCGAAGCCCGTCAAAAAGCGGCTGTATTTTACAACGAGGCTTTTAAAGGTACTACTCAAATTGAAACACCTGTTATAAGCGATTTTACAACGCATGTCTTTCATCAATATACTCTAAAAATTCACGGTGTTAATCGCAACGATTTACATCAATATTTAATAGACCTCGGCATTCCGTGTGCTATTTATTATCCCGTGCCTTTACATTTGCAAAAAGCCTATGCCGATGCACGCTATAACGAAGCCGACTTTAAAGTTACCAATAAACTGGTAGAACAGGTATTGTCTTTACCTATGCATACTGAATTTGACACGGAACAATTGACGTTTATCACGCAAAAAATAATTGCATTTGTCACAAAATAGCACACATACTATTCTAGTTACGGGGGGCTTGGGTTATATAGGCTCGCACACCGTTGTGGCTTTGCAAGAGCGAGGATATGAAGTGGTTATTATAGATAATTTATCAAATACCAGATTATCAGTTCTTGACGGGATTACCAAAATATCAGGGAAAAAACCAATCTATTATAATATCGATTTAAGAGATAAAGAAAAAATCACAACAGTTTTTAAAAATCATAAAATTGCGGGCGTCATTCATTTTGCTGCTTATAAAGCCGTGGGCGAAAGTGTCAAAAAACCTTTGATGTACTACCAAAATAATTTAATGAGTTTGGTTAATTTGTTGCAAGTAATGTTAGAAAATTCTTGCCACGATATTATTTTCAGTTCATCGTGTACGGTTTACGGTCAAGCCGATAGCTTACCCATTACCGAAGAAGCCCCCATTAAACCGACTGAGTCGCCTTATGGCAATACCAAACAAATAGGCGAAGAAATTTTGTTTGACACAACCCAAGCAAGTACTCTAAAAGCCATTGCGCTACGCTATTTTAACCCCATTGGCGCCCACAAAAGTGCACTGATAGGCGAGTTGCCCTTGGGGGTTCCTCAGAATTTAATTCCGTTTGTCACTCAAACCGCCGCCGGCATACGCCAAGAATTAAGTGTTTTTGGCGATGATTACCCTACAGAAGATGGCACAGCGGTACGCGATTATATTCACGTAGTCGATTTGGCCAAAGCCCATGTAAAAGCAGTGGTACGTTTGCTTGAAAACAAGCAAGAAACGGCTTTCGAAGTTTTTAATGTGGGTACAGGCACGGGAAGTTCGGTTTTAGAAGTCATAAAAACCTTTGAAAAAGTAGCTAATTTAAAATTAAATTATAAAATTGTGGGACGTAGGGCTGGAGACATTACCGCTGCTTACGCCGATACAAGTAAAGCCAATAAGGTATTGGGCTGGCGTGCTCAAGAAAGTCTAGAAGCCGCTTTACAATCGGCTTGGGCCTGGCAGTTAAAACAAGAATAAAATTCTTCGACTCCGCTTAGGATGACAAATTAGTTTATGTCATGTTGAGCCTGCCTGCAGTAGGCAGGTGCAGTCGAAACATCTTAAATAGAATGAAAAAAAATATTTTAATAACAGGAGGCGCCGGTTTTATAGGGGCACATGTGGTACGATTATTTGTAAACAAATACCCCAACTATCGCATTTTTAATTTAGATGCCTTGACTTATGCCGGTAATCTCGAAAATATTAAAGATGTAGAAAAGGCGTCCAATTATACCTTTGTAAAAGGCGATATCAAAGACATTCCGTTTATTAATAAGCTGTTTAAAGAACACCAATTTGAAGCGGTTATTCATTTGGCCGCCGAAAGTCATGTAGATCGCTCTATTAAAGACCCCAATGCTTTTATAGAAACCAATGTTTTGGGAACTGCAAATTTGTTGAATGCTTTTCGCGATACTTGGCAAGACAATTATACCGGTAAACTATTTTACCACGTCTCTACCGACGAAGTGTACGGGTCTTTAGGTAAAACGGGTTTGTTTACAGAAACCACCTCTTACGACCCGCAATCGCCTTACGCAGCCTCAAAAGCGGCTTCAGACCATTTTGTAAGAGCTTACGGTAACACTTATGGGCTCCCCTTTGTTATAAGCAATTGCTCTAACAATTACGGGGCCAATCAATTTCCCGAAAAATTGATTCCCTTGTTCATTAACAATATTAAAAACGGCAAAGCTTTACCTGTTTACGGCGATGGGCAATACACCCGCGATTGGCTTTTTGTAGAAGACCATGCCAAAGCGATCGACCTTATTTTCCACCGCTCAAAAGTGGGCGAAACTTACAATGTTGGCGGTTTTAACGAGTGGACGAATCTCGATTTAATCAAAATTTTGTGTGAATTGATGGATGAGAAGCTACAACAACCCAAAGGAACCGCCGCCAAACTCATTACTTATGTAAAAGACCGTGCCGGTCATGACCGTCGTTATGCCATTGATGCCACCAAACTCAATAAAGACTTGGGGTGGAAGCCTTCGGTTACTTTTGAAGAGGGTCTTTCTAAAACCATTGATTGGTACTTAGAAAACACCGATTGGCTCAACAATGTCACAACAGGGGCGTATCAAGACTATTATAAAAAAATGTACAAAGAATAGGTAATAATTGTTTAGCCTATCTAACTGTTATCTATCATTTAAAAAATTATCAAAAGCCGCTAAGCTTTCATCAGGATTTTCTTCCATAGGGACATGACCGGTATTTTTGATTATTACAAGGGTATCGTTTGGTAAATCTCGCTGAAATTTATAGGCAATGTTCAGAGGAATTAAATTGTCTTTTTCTCCCCAAATAAGCAATGTTGGTTTTAGAATATTCTTAATATCTAAAGTGTCTGGGTTAGGTACAGCCGTTATACGATCTACCAAGGCTTGCCTGTTGCCTTTTCTCAAAGTGAGTTCAAAATATCTGTCGATTAAAGATTTGGTCACCTTGCTTTTGTCAGCATATACATTTTCTACACTGGCTTTAACCATAAAACGCGGTGTTATAAAAGTTAAAAATTTATTTAAAATGGGAATTTTGGCGAGTTTAAAAGCAATAGGTGTACTTTTAGATTCTAAAGGATAGCCAGAGGCATCTATCAAAACCAATTTATTGACCATTTTAGGAAATTTAACTGCAAAGCGCCACGCAATATTGCCGCCTAGCGAGTTTCCTGCCAAAATACATTGATTAACACCTTTTGCATCTAAAAAGTGTTTTACAAAATCTACGTAATTTTCAATGGCATAATTTCTGTTTGGAAAGGGACCTGTCAAACCAAATCCCGGCATATCCATTCTTATAACCCGATGATTTTTTTTAAGTCTATAAGTCCAATCGTTAAAAGTATGTAAACTCGAACTCGTTCCATGAATTAAGACAATGGGCAGTATATCTTCTCTATTTCCCTCGTCACGATAGTGCACATTTATGCCGTCAATCTGAATAAATTCGGAAGGGTTAGGCGCATATTTTTCTTTTAATTTATCAAGAGGAATAGCATTATAACCAAAAAGAACACTTATAAAAACCACTATTAAAGCACTACTTATAACAATGATTTTTAGGCATTTTTTTAAGAGTTTCATTTTAGGAAAATAGGTTAAATATTAGCCTTTTGTAATTTAAGGAGGTAATATTTATAAATTTATTCTTTTTCAAAAATATTATTTTTTTGATTAACATCTGCCATCAATTTACCGGGGTCAATCGTGACTTTTTTAACAGCTTTGCCAACGGTAAAAGCATAAAGTGGATAAGCCCATGGCCAATCACTTAATACTTTAGCATTTGTGGGTTTATGACCCGACATCATGCGCAACGGAATGTTAAAATCTTCGGTACTGCCATCGGTGTAAGTTACGCGCACATCTACAGGCATAGGCATAGTTCCAATGCGTTTTAAAGTGATGATGCGATTATTTACTGACTCAATACCGTAATCTATCGTGTGTGTGGTTTCTATCCATTCGTTTAAATACCAACCCAAAATAAGACCCGATGTTCTTTCGGCTTCACGGATAAAATTTGTGGGTGTAGGGTGTTTCATTTTCCAATCGGCATAATAATTTTTAAGCGTTAACATCAAATTGTCCCAGCCGATAATATAACCCAGTTGCGACAAAAATATTTGACCATTGACATAACTGGCAATGCTGTAGGCCATATTGGTATTGTACCTGTCGGCATGAGTGCTTAAAGGTTCTTGTTTACCAGAATTGACCAAATAAAAATAAGCACCATAAGTGCGTTCAAACGGATTGGCAACGGGATTCTCACTCATAGCATTGCGTGCCATAGTAGATATGAATGATGTAAACCCTTCGTCCATCCAAGCGTGTTCACTTTCGTTAGTAGCCAAGGCAAATTGAAACCATGAGTGTGCCATTTCATGACGCATGGTACCCACAAGACCATTTAAGTTAGCACCGCCTGTAATGAGGGTACACATGGCGTATTCCATACCGCCATCGCCCCCTTGAATAATAGAGTATTGTTTGTAAGGATAATCTCCAACGGTTTTGTTGTAGTATTGCATGGTTTTAACAGCCTCATCTTCCATAGCTTTCCAGTTAGCGGTTACTTTGGGGTCGTTTTTGTAGAGAAAATGTAAAGTAGCCCCGTTGGGAACTTGTTTGATATCGTGAATATAATCGGGGTCGGCGGCCCAAGTAAAATCGTGTACATTGGGGGCTATAAAATGCCAAGTTAGTTTTTCGCCACGTTGCTTTTTAAGTCTTTTTGACGGATTTTCATAACCGTGACCCACTTCTTGTGGATTTTGCAAATAGCCCGTACCACCCACAGTGTAGCTTTTATCGATACTTATTTTAACGTCAAAATCGCCCCATACACCGTGAAATTCACGGGCAATATAAGGGTCGGCGTGCCAGCCTTCAAAATCGTATTCGGCCAATTTAGGATACCATTGCGTCATTGATAAGGCCACGCCGTCTTTGTTGTTACGACCCGAACGGCGTACTTGTACAGGCAATTGCCCTTTAAAAGTCATTTTTAAGGTGGTACCGGCTCCCGGTTTTAAAGGTTTGTTAAGTAAGACTTTAAGGATAGTACCACTTACTTTAAAATCGACAGCTTTACCGTCTTGCTTGAGGCTTAAGACTCTTATAAAGCCTATTTCATCGGGTTTTAATTGGGCAATACGACTCTCGTAAACAGGGTTTTCTTTGCTGCCTAAATTATTGACCATACGTCTGTCGGGATCGACAATATTTTGAACGCGCATATCCATCTCAGACCCCGGTTGAAAGGCGTTGGGGTACAGGTGATAGAACACCTTATTTAAAGTGTCGGGCGAATTGTTGGTGTAAACTAAGGTTTGTACACCATCGTACTGATAATTGCCCACATTCATGTCAATAGCCATAGTGTAATTAACATGTTGTTGCCAATAAGGGCTGTTTTGGCTAAAACTATTAAGTACAATTAGACTAAAAAAGGCAACAAATAAATTTTTCATAATGATAGGGTTGTAAAAAATAAAGGGTAAATATAAACCATTTACCCTTTAAAATATTGTTAAAATTTTGGGATTTATCTGCCGTTAACCATTTGATTGGCCATACGTAAGGCGTTATAAGCATTTACTATTCGACCTGAAACAGATAAATCGGCAAAAGGGGCTTTTTTACCTTTTTCACCGGGAATTAATACCTCTTTTTCTATTTTAATACCCGAGTTCATCAAGATGTGTTTTACCTGACTGGCGGTTAATTTAGGGTAATAAGAACGTATTAATGCGGCAATACCGGCCACTTCAGGGGCTGCCATAGAAGTACCGTTAAAAAATTCGTATTTATTATTTGGAATAGTAGAATAAATTTGAACGCCGGGGGCAAATACATCTACATTTAATTTTCCGTAATTGCTGAAATTGGCAGGTAAATTTTCGTCATAATTCGGACTTAAAGCACCCACTGTAATGAGGTTATCGGCAAATTCTGTTTTCCAGTCTTTAGCGTCATTAGGAAAATTATGAACCTTATCGTTGTCGGCGGCGTCATTGCCCGCTGCATGTACTAAAAGTACATCTTTACTTTCGGCATATTTTATAGCATCGTACACCCACTGACTTTGAGGCGAATAGCCTTTACCAAAACTCATGTTGATGACTTTAGCGCCATTGTCAACGGCATAGCGAATACCATTGGCCACATCTTTGTCGTATTCATCACCTTCCGGCACTACACGAACAGGCATAATTTTAATATTTTGAGCCACACCGTCAATACCTATACCATTATTCCTGATAGCACCTATAATACCGGCAACGTGTGTTGAATGTTCTTCAATGTTTTTATCGCCAATAACGTCATTATCACCGTACACTTTGGGTTCGTTAATCTCATAATTATCACCTTGTTTTCTACCGTTAAAGTCTAAATTATAGTAATAATTTAGTTGACCGTCTAAGTAGTCTTTATACTTTTTAAGACCTTTAAAAGAGGCGCCTCTGGAAAATAAGCCCCTGATAATCATATTTTTAGCTCTTAATAAATCGGTATCTTCGGTTTTTAAGGCTTCGAGGTCTTTGGCGTTAAATTCCTCTTTGTTCAAAGCTTTTGCCAAACTTTTATAAGCGTCAAAAAGCATGTCAACAAATTGTTTTTGAGGGCTTAAGCCCTTTACTTTGGCGTCGTAAACTTTAATCATTTCTTGATATTGCGCAAAGTCTTTTTTATCGGCTTCGGCTATGTCAGCTTCACTTTTACCGTCAAAACGGGGTTTAAACTTTTTGAGTAAACGTGTTAATTCTATATTTTCGTGGAGTGTCTTTCCTAGAAAATTCCACCCGTGAACATCGTCTATAAACCCATTTTTATCATCATCTTTTCCGTTCCCCGGAATTTCTTTAGGATTGGTCCAAATATTGGCACTTAAATCTTCGTGTTCAATATCTTCACCCGAATCTACAACACCTACAATAACTGGGACGCCCTTTTTTCCTTCCAAAAATTTATAGGCTTTGTCTAAACTTATACCCGGAATGGTATCGGTCATTAAATCGGCATGAGCCCAATTTTTCTTTTGACTTTCTGTTAAAGGTGCTTTTTTAGCCGGTAAGGTTACGGCATTATTTAGAGGTTGCGGTACAGGTATTTTAGAAACTGAACTACAACCGGTCAAAGCCATGGCTAATGACAGTGTAAATATTGATTTTAAGTATTTCATGTTAATTTATTTTAATTAAAAAGTTCGTTAAAAGTAAAGGTATCTTTTAACCTGACACCTTTTTCGGTATGTTTAACCGTACAGATTTGATTGACGGCATCGTGTTCAAAGAAAATGTAATAATTGTTATCGGCGGCATTGTTTAAAAAGGCAGCTTTTTCGTCCATAGTGATAAGTGGACGCGTGTCGTATCCCATAACATAGGGCAAGGGAATATGCCCTACGGTTGGCAGTAAATCGGCTGCAAAAACCAAAGTTTTACCTTGGTAATTAATATGCGGAATCATTTGCTTATCGGTATGGCCATCGACAAATAATACATCGAAATCCAAAGGCGTATTTTTAGCAAAATTTCCTTGAGTTGGCAAATCTAAAAATTTTAATTGACCACTCGATTGCATTGGGTGGATGTTTTCTTTTAAAAAGGAAGCTTTTTCACGTGGGTTAGGATTTGTGGCCCATTGCCAATGATTGGCATTACTCCAAAATGTCGCATTTTTAAAAGCCGGTTCGTAATCGGTGTGGTTTTTGTTCCACTGAATACTGCCACCGCAATGGTCAAAGTGTAAGTGGGTTAAAAACACATCGGTAATATCGTCACGGTGAAAACCGTATTTTGCCAATGAATTGTCTAAGGATGCTTCGCCAAAAGGATAGTAATATCCAAAAAATTTATCAGATTGTTTGTTGCCTGTGCCTGTATCGATTAAAATAAGGCGTTTGCCGTCTTCAATCAGCATACAGCGCAAGGCCATATCAATAAGATTATTACTGTCGGCCGGATTGGTACGTTGCCATAAAACTTTAGGAACCACGCCAAACATAGCGCCGCCATCAAGTTTAAAATGGCCTGTTTCTATAGGATAAATTTTCATAAAAAAAGATAAGAAGCACAAAGATACT
>CAZMBM010000054.1:0-13814 GCA_964564475.1 uncultured Flavobacteriaceae bacterium
AGGATAAAAGATTTCATTGACAGTATTTTATACGGTCAAATATATTATAAATCTCGTTTTTTTACTAACAAAAATGAAAGATATATAAAAATAGCTGTCCAAGCTAGTGTTATAACAATTTCGTACCAGTGTACAGTATAGTCAAATTTGAATTTTTCACCCAACTGGTTGGCTACAGATTTTACCGCATTGAGACGTGTAAAAGGCTCGTCAATGAGATTGCTCATAGATTTTAGCGGAAAGAATTGCGATATCTTATCGGCCATAGTTTTATCTTCAAAAAATTTAAAACGCATAAGGCCGTAGGCAATACTTTCACCAAAATACCAGATAAGCATCGCGCCCACGGCAAAAGCTGAACGCTTAATTAAAACACCTAAAAATAAACCAAAAGAGAAGAAGGCAATTAGTTTAACAAAAAAAGCTAAGAGGTATTCTAAGTCAGAGAGGATGATATTTAGCGCTTTAAAATCTGAATAAGCCAAACCTAAGATTAAAGAAATCACCGTTACAAAAATGGTTGACGCTCCCGCAAAAAGTATAACGGTGTAAAATTTTGAAAGAATAAACTCTTTTTTACTTAAACCGTCAATGAGGTTTTGTTTTAAAGTGCGGTGGGTATATTCGTTGGCAATCATTGAGACAATAACCAAAAGCAAAAAGAATTTAAAAATAGACGCCATGTAGGTATTAAAATGCCAGATGTACGGGAAATTAAAAATACCTTGTTCTGCCAAATGAAATTTTATGGGGCCGATGTCGAATTTAATAGCGGCTATTAATGCTATTGAGGTTAAAAGTAAAAAGTAGGTAAATATAAGAACTTTACTGGCGCGGTTATGACGTAGTTTAAAAAGCTCGATGTTAAGTAATCTAAACATTATTTAATTTTTAGAATTGGTGAGGTTTAAGAATTGTTGTTCCAGACTTTGTTTGCGTTTGACAAGATGTGATAAATGAATACCATTTTTAGCCAAAAACATATTTACTTCGGCAGCCGAAACAGATTGGTTTAACGAGGCTATAACCAAATCGCCTTCTATTTTTGTGCCAGAAATACCCTCGTAATTGTACAGTAAATCTAACATTTTTTCATTACCACTATTGGCTTTTAGTTCCAAAGTACCAAATGAGGTAGTCATATTTTCAACAGGCCCCGAATACAATTTTACACCTTTTCTTATCACCACAACATGACTGCACACTTTTTCTACTTCGTCTAACAAATGTGAGGCCAATAATATAGTTGTACCCTTGGCGGCGATGTCTTTAATAATACGCCTAATTTCGTGAATACCCTGAGGGTCCAAACCGTTTGTAGGTTCGTCTAAAATGAGAATTTCGGGGTCGTTAAGAAGGGCAGAGGCAATGGCCAAGCGCTGCTTCATTCCCAGAGAAAAAGTCTTAAATTTATCGTCTTTACGGTCTAATAAATTAACTTGTTCTAGTCTGTCTTCTATTTTAACATCAGAAATTTCTTTTATTTTACAGACCAATTTTAGATTCTGCTTAGCCGTCATGTATGGGTAAAAATTAGGACGCTCAATAATAGCCCCCACTTTTTTAAGCGCTTGATGTGTGTTTAAAGCCCCACCAAACCAACTAAAATTACCCGAAGTTTTATTGACGACGTTAAGTATAATACCTAAAGTAGTTGACTTGCCGCTGCCGTTTGGTCCCAAAATACCATACACATGGCCTTTTTGGATTTCGAAAGATAAATTATTTACAGCCTTTATTTTGCCGTAATTTTTTGTGAGATTTTTAATTGATAAGATTGTTTCCAATTGTTTTTGGTTGATTTATGTTGTAATACGACGATTAAATTACGCATTTGTTACTAAATTATTAATAAAAACCCTGTATTTTTGGGGAGTTAAGTTTACTATTGTGAGACAACAACCCGTTATAGCTTTTAAAAAGCCAACCTATCCGGTTAGTAAAGCCCTGTATGACTATTTAACAGAATACGGCAGAAATATTATCATTCCGCTGTTTTACGATGATTTACTCAGATTTACGGGCTCTGTAGAGGTGTTTGATAAAAATGACAACGATACCTTGTGGATAAGAGTAATTTACCCCGATCACGAACGCGAAAATATAGATATGAATCTCAAAAAGATTTATACCATTATGCATTCTGACGGGAGCGATTATTCTATTCCCAACCTAAATATTGATGCCATAGATTACTGTACTTTTGGTAATTCACGCCCTTTTAGGGTAAAAATCAGAAATATTTTAAACGATAATTACACTTATTTATACGTTAAAAAAGCCGATGCTTCGCGTATTTATGGTTTGGAGCTAGAAGAGTTACTGTCGCCCAATAAAGTCGATTTTTTAGTACACAAAGACACTTTGATAGAAGAGCATATTTTAGGTATTCCGGGCGATATTTTTATAGAAGAACACCTGCCCCATTTAACAGAACGCGAACAAAAACAGATTTCAAAAGAATTTGTAAAGTTTAACGAACGCTGTTTGATTCGCCTTTTGGGCGATATGCGTTCTTATAATTATGTGTTTGTCGCTTCGCACGATTTTGATCAAGTACAATACCGTATAAGAGCCATAGATTTTGACCAACAGTCTTACGAAGGTTCTTTAAAGATATACCTTCCGCAATTTTTTAAAGAAAATAATACCTTGGTTAAAATGGTAGAAAAAAGTTTGTTGCCTGAATCAATAATTCAGTATAAAAACGAAGAGCGTTCTTTGCTGGCCAAGCGAGCCAAAGCTTCACACAGCCGTTTGCAAAAACTGGTGGCTTGTATGATGTCAGATACGCTGTCTAAACCCGCCAAAGTAGCACAATTGCGTCGTGAAATAAAGGAATTTACAAAAGATGTTAATTTTAAAAAAGCACAATCAATGGGTGAAATATTAAAATACGCTTTAGACTTTGTTGTAAGAAACTATCAGAATGTCAATCCGTATATTATTAGTTGAGGTTTAGGTCTTCAAAGTCTGAAAGAAATTCGTCGTCGTCATCATCGTCAAACATATCAAAACCTTCTTTAATTTTTTGGCCTTCAAATTGTTTTTCGGGGGCTTCATTGGGAAGGCTTCCTAAAGAATAGAGTACCTTAGGTAAATCTTGTTCGTTACTGTAGCTTGTGATTTCAATAAGCTCTACTAAAAAAGTCCACATAGCAAAAAAGTCATATACATAAATAAGCTTGTCTTCTTGTTGGGTAAATAAATCGGCCAATAAAAAATCTTTCATGGTATTTTTATCGCCTGTAGATTCTTCAGAAACGTCATAAAGCGGAATTTCATCACCCTGATTCCATTCGTTATCGGCTTTGTAAAACGAAGCCATTTCGGTACCGTCAAAGCCAAAAGCATTGGTAATAACATTGTGTAGATCTTCTAAATTGGCCGTACTGCGTATGGCTATATCGCGCGCTACATCTTCGTCTAAATCGGCAATAACCCTAACTTTATAAATCATCACTCGGCTGTTTTAACAGACAACAAAGTTACGAATAATGTGATAGTAGTCCTTTATAATTGTGTAATTTTACACTGAAAAATTTTAATAAGATGTCTAAACAAGAAAAATTAAAAACCTTAAATGCTATTTCTAAAAACACCTTAATGGAAACGCTTGACATTGAATATGTTGATTTTGGTAAAGATTTTTTGATAGCCAAAATGCCGGTAAGCCCTAAAGTGTATCAGCCCAACGGTATTTTACACGGCGGGGCTACCGTGGCTTTGGCCGAAAGTGTTGGGAGTGCGGCCTCTCATATTTTTACCGATATAGATAATTTTGAAATTCGCGGGATAGAAATAGCGGCCAATCATGTAAGATCCGTAAAAGAAGGGTTTATTTATGCAAAAGCAAGCGTTTTACACAAAGGACGTACCACGCAATTGTGGCAAATTAAAATTACAGATGATAAAGACCGACTTGTATCACTCTGTAAACTCACAACAATTGCGCTTAAGAAAAAGTAATGAGTCAAACATCCTTTCAAAACTTTTTATATAATCTTGTGAGCCAAAATAAGGCTTTTGTAGTGTACAATCTCCCCGATTCAGATGTTTTGGAGGTTTTGGTACAAGACAATGATGCGCTCTATACAACGGAAAATTTTAAAGAAAAAGGATTTGTATTCGCCCCTTTTAATACACAAGAAAAAATACTACTCTTACCTTTTGACAACGCTAAATCATATACTTTTTTGTTATCAGAAGAAATTAAAGAGACCTTAGAGGTGACTTTTAAAGATTTTAATTTAAAGACTTCATCTTCTCCGGAAGAATATGCCAAAATTATAGAAAAAGCCCAAAAACAAATTCAAGAAAAGTCCTTGCAAAAAGTAGTGCTTTCGCGTCAAATAGCATTGGACTATAGTAAAAAGGGTGTAACAGAAATGTTTGTAAGGCTGCTTAAGAAACATCCATCGGCCTTTTGCTATTTATGGCAACATCCCAAAGTAGGAATGTGGTTGGGCGCCTCGCCCGAAAAGCTTTTAGAAATTAAAGAAAACCACCTCGAAACAATGGCTTTGGCCGGGACACAGATAGCCCGTTCTGAAGATGACATAGTATGGGGTGACAAAGAGAAACAAGAACAACAATTTGTAACCGATTATATAGCTAAAGCTTTGTCAGATATTAAAATCCCTATTAAGATAGAAGAGTCCTTAAATTTAAAAGCAGGGAATTTGTGGCATATCTGTACTAAAATAAAAGGAATACTAAACCAAAATATAAATCTTAAAGATATTATAGAAGCCTTACACCCCACTCCGGCTGTAGCAGGTTTACCAAAGTTAGAAGCTGTAAATTTTATTTTGGAAAACGAGACTTATAAACGCACTTTTTACACTGGTTTTTTAGGTATCGTCAATAAAAAAAATAAAACTAAATTGTTTGTTAACTTGAGGTGTATGCAATTAAAAAATAACAGTGCTTTTGTATATGTGGGAGGTGGTATTACCAAAGACAGTGCACCTGAAGCCGAGTGGTATGAAACAGAAGCTAAAAGTAAAACCTTGCTGAGTCTTTTGTAATTTCATGTAAATCTGTTTACTGTTTATACGTGCGTTTAAATTTTTAAATAGCATTAATCATTCACATGAATAAATTACCTTTGCGCACTCCAAATCAAAAATATTAGTGCGCCTAAAAAATTACACCAAAGAATTTAATTACAACCTCAAGTTGGCTTATCCGGTTATGATAGGGCAGTTGGGGCATGTATTGGTGGGTTTGGCCGATAATATTATGGTGGGCAGACTGGGTGCTACACAATTGGCAGCTGTTTCTTTAGGGAATAGTTTGGTGTTTATAGCTTTGTCTTTGGGGATTGGTTTTACATTTGCCATTACGCCTTTGGTCGCCGAAGCTGACGGGGCAGGAGATGTTGATAAAGGGCGTCACGATTTTCAACATGGTTTACTGTTATCAACCATAATGGGCGTGTTCATGTTTGTATTTTTGGTATTGGTAAAACCCATTTTGTACCATATGAATCAACCACCCGATGTGGTGGCCTTAGCCATTCCGTATCTTAATATTGTGGCTTTTTCTATGATTCCACTGATGGTATTTCAGGCTTTTAAACAATTTGCCGATGGCATGTCGCAAACCAAATATGCCATGTACGCTACTATTGCCGCCAATATTATCAATGTTATTATCAACTATTTTTTAATTTATGGTATTTGGATTTTTCCAAAGTTAGAATTGGTGGGCGCAGCATTAGGTACTATGACATCGCGGTTTGTCATGGCCTTATTTATGATTTATATTGTCAAACACCGAAAAAAATTAGAACCGTATCTACATCCCATTAAATGGATTGAAATTAAAAAGAAAAAACTCAAAAAAATAATCGATTTAGGTTTTCCAACGGCCTTACAAATGTTTTTTGAAGTAGCTGTCTTTACAGCAGCTATATGGTTGGCAGGATCATTGGGAACCATAGCCCAAGCTGCTAATCAAATTGCACTAAATCTGGCCTCTATGACCTTTATGATTGCAGTTGGTTTAGGTGTAACGGCAACTATTAGAGTGGGTAATCAAAAAGGACTTAACCGTTTTCAAGAATTAAGGCGTATTGCTTTTTCAATATTTTTACAAATATTCTTGATTGAACTGTGTTTTGCTATTGGTTTTTTGAGCCTAAAAAATGTGTTGCCTTTGATGTATATCGACAATATTGAAGTGACCAAAACAGCCGCTTTATTATTAATTATAGCCGGATTTTTTCAATTATCTGATGGGGTACAAGCGGTTGTTTTAGGAGCACTTCGCGGCTTACAAGATGTTAGAATACCTACCTATATGACTTTTGTAGCTTACTGGATTGTTGGTTTTCCTATTTCGTACTATTTAGGTAAAATAGCCGGTTTGGGTTCGCAAGGTATTTGGATTGGTTTACTGGTGGGATTAACAGTTTCGGCTATTTTGCTCTTTATTCGATTTAATTATTTAACAAAAAAACTTATACTTTTAAAACATGGCACTACCTAAATTTATTCTTGGTGATAATACCGATTTTGAAAATGCGATTTACGTCATTCATACAGAATACCCTCGATTTGTAATTAACTTAGAAGATGATTCTGTTACCTGGTTTGACAATCTGGAAAATGAAAACGAAGCAGAACTAACAGAAGAAGTTACTAACTTAATCACTTTGGCTACAACGTTTTTCGATAGAGAAACAAAACGCTTAATGGAAGAAGACTAAAATTTAATTATTGTGATTTTTAGATTTGACATCTTTATCGTCATCTACAAAAAACTCAATACCTAATTGTTCATTTTCATCAACTTCTTGACCGCCGCGCTCAAATGTTTTAGTAGCTTTTATTTCGCCTTCTGCAATGGTTCCTAAAGAATCATTAATAGAGGTATCGCTAAAGCCCGATTTAATATTGTCGAGTTTTTGCTTAAAGTAAAAATAAGCAAACAAATAGCCTATTAAAAAGGCTCCTAACATTAAAATAAAAATTTCAATAAAGTCATTTAATTGCAAGCTTTCTATAAAAGAATTAATCATGGTAACTCGGTTTTTACGGTGATTTCTATACGTCTGTTTTTACGCCGCTCTTTTTTACTGTTGTTTTTGGCCAGCGGTTCTTTTTCACCTTTTGAGGATGTGTGAATAATCTGTTTGTCAATACCTTGTGAAATTAAAAAGTTTTTAAAATTCTTAGCACGTTCAAAGCCTACCCAATAGTTAGAGATACTATCGCCAATATTATCGGTATAACCTACAATATAAATTTGCACCCTTTCAACTTTATTTAAAAAAGCTTTTAGATTTTTTACGTAGATATCGACGGTCTCATTTTCATTAAATGTCTTTTGATTAAAATCCAGATAAATAGTTTTTTTAGGAAACTTATAGCTGTTGGCCTTTTTAAGCGTACTGTCTTTCTTTTTGGGTTTTGGTAAAACGGTATTTTTAATAATGACCGGTTTGGGTTTAATAGTAGCAACAGGCTGAATTGAAACGGGTTCTTTAGGATGCGTGTAAGCGTGCACCCACGCCCCAAGAAGAGCCCAGATTAAGAAAGCGATACAAGCCAAAACAAAATTCTTCACAACCTAAAAATTTGAGAACGGTAAAGTTATTAAATATTAATTAAATGGGCGTGATGTTAGAATTTGTATAGAATATTTTTAATAACGAACAATTAATAAAAAACAGTCGACTATAATCAGGGATGTTCAGAGCGCTAGCTTCCTACTTCTAACTTCTTGATTTATCAACCAATTCAATCTGACTGATTTTGGCTGTGGTGGTAAAAAGGCCGTAATTTATAAAGACTTTGTTTTTTTCTATTTTAATAATGGTACCTATAGCTGTGCCGTCTTCTAAACGCACCCGATCGTTCGGTTTAAATACGTAATTGGCTTTTTGTTGGGCACGCATTTTAGCTTTTTTAGCTTCTATTTCTCTAATGACGGTTACTTCTTTTAAAACCTGTTTTTCTATGGTTTTAAGTTTTTCTTTGGTCGTCTTTACCGGTTTAGTCTGAAGTATTTTTTTAGTCTTATCGATTTTGGGTTTTACAGGCGTGGTCTTTTTTATGTGTTTGGTTTGTTCGGTAACCGCCCAATTAAAGAAGTCGGCTAAGAGCCTTTTTTTATTCTTGGTTTGAAAGAAACGATTGAGGAGTTCATTAGCTTTACGACCATAGGTTAGCATTTTCTGATTTTCTTCGTACAGCAGATTAAAATCGACTAACTTTTGATGTAGTTTCTCTTGATTGCTGTTCAATAAAGCCCCTTTTTCTTTGGCTATGAGATGTTCTTTTTCAAGATTTTCAGCATTCTTTTGCAGTTTGTTGCGCTCTTTTTGCAGTTTAGAAATACTGCGGTCTAAACGGACTTTTTCGCCTGATACTTTTTTCTTAGCTCGGTTTATAAGGCTGTATGGAATACCATTTTTACCTGCCACTTCAAAGGTGAATGAACTGCCGGCTTGCCCTACAAACAACTTGTACAAAGGTTCTAAACTGCGTTCGTCAAACTGCATATTGGCATTAACGGCAAAGGGCAATTCGTCTGCCAAAACTTTGAGGTTGGCATAATGGGTGGTAACGATACCAAAGGCATTTTTAGCGTGGAATTCTTCTAAAAAAACCTCGGCCAAAGCACCGCCCAATTCAGGGTCGCTACCCGTACCGAACTCGTCAATTAAAAGCAGGGTATTGTCGTTGCTTTTGCGTAAAAATTGTCGCATATTTTTAAGGCGGTAGCTGTATGTACTCAACTGATTTTCTATAGACTGATTGTCGCCAATATCGGTTAAAATGGTGTCAAAAAGATGGAAAGAACTCTTTCTGTGGACGGGTACAAGCAGGCCACTCTGAAACATGATTTGAAGTAAACCAATGGTTTTTAGGGTGATGCTTTTACCTCCGGCATTAGGTCCCGAAATGACAATAATATGCTGTTGTTGGTCTAATGTTAAACTTTGCGGAATGGTTTTAAGACCTAATTTGGTGTTTTGTTCAAGAAGTAAAGGATGGTAGGCCTCTTTGTAATAGCAGGCTTTAGTTTTTGAAATATCGGGTAAAATGGCGCCTATTTTATGGGCATAGTTAGCCTTGGCCGAAACGCTGTCTGTATAAGCCAAATAATCCTGACGTATTAATAAATCTGAAATAAAGGGACGCAAAGTATTTGTAAGGATTTTTAAAATATTGATGATTTCTTCTTTTTCTTCAAATTTTAAATTTTGTAAATGACGCATGTATTTTTGAGTCGCTTCGGGAGCAATAAATACAATACTTCCCGATTTAGAAGTCCCTAATAAAAATCCTTTTACCTTTTTGCGGTGCATAGCTTTAACAGCCAATACCCGTTGATTGTCTATAAACGATTCTTTTATTTCGTCTAAATAATCAGATTTAAGGGATTTACTCAAAGCGTTGTTAAAACTACTGCTAATCATTCCTTTGATTTCTAAAATATCTTTACGGATGCCTTTTAAAAGGGCAGAAGCTTTGTCGAGGACTTCGCCATAAGGCGAAATTTTAGCAAGAATTGTTTTAGAAACAGTAACATCGCAGCTTAAGCGGGCAGAGAATCTATAGAGTTCAGGGTAATACTCTTCGTATTTTTTTAGAAATTTAAGATGTTCGTTTGTGGTGTCAACCAGTTTTACAATTTTTAAAAACGAAACTGTATCCAGATAACTGTCTTCTATTTTGAGCAGGTGTATTTCTTTACTGATGTTTTCAAAATAATGCGAAGGTAAACGGTTGTCGTTTTCAAACGACGCCAAATATTCGTGGGTTTGTTTTAGTGCTTCTGTCAATGGTGCTTTTTTAGAAAGAGGCTTGAAAGCGTGTACCAAATCCTTTCCCAAAGAGGTAGTACAATATGCGGCGACCTTTTCTAAGACCAAAGGGAATTCTAAATCTTGTAATGTTTTTAAAGAAATAGCCAAATTGTTAAATTGTCTTCTTTTAGAAGTTAAAAAATAATACTTTTATCTAAAATTAAGTTGTCATATTGAGCGGAGTTGAATTATCTATTGTTAGAGATTCTTCACTTTGCCTACCTGCCGCAGGCAGGTTCAGAATGACAATTAGTAAGCAAAAATAAGTTTAATATTTTAAACAGCCTTAAAATAGTCATGTCTATAAATGTAAATATAGCTCCCAATTGGAAAACAGTATTATCAGCCGAGTTCGATAAAGACTATTTTAAAAGTCTAGCGGCTTTTGTAAAATCAGAATACCGCCAAAATACCTGTTACCCAAAAGGAAGTCAGATTTTTGCCGCTTTTAACCATTGCGGTTTTAAAGACTTAAAAGTAGTTGTAATCGGGCAAGATCCTTATCACGGACCGGGGCAAGCCAACGGTTTGTGTTTTTCGGTTAACGATGATGTGCCGCAACCACCGTCGTTAATCAATATTTTTAAAGAATTGAAAGCAGATGTGGGCGTTGCTATTCCGACAAGTGGTAATTTAGAACGTTGGGCAGACCAAGGTGTTTTGTTACTTAACGCCACTTTAACGGTAAGGGCTCACCAAGCCGGGTCACACCAAAACAAGGGTTGGGAAAATTTTACCGATGCGGTTATCCGGCATATTTCTGATAAAAAACAAGGTGTCGTCTTTTTGCTTTGGGGGGGCTATGCCAAGCGCAAGGGTGCTAAAATAGACCGTACAAAACACTGTGTTTTAACCAGTGGGCATCCCTCCCCGCTAAGCGCAAATCGCGGGTATTGGTTTGGTAATAAACATTTTAGCAAAACAAATAATTACTTACTTGGAAGAGGGAAGACACCGATTGATTGGTAGTAGAGAAAAGGTATATAACAAATAGCTACATATTCCTTTATAGGGTTTCCATGTCTGTTTGTACTCCAAGTAATGTTTGTGTAGGTGTTTTCTTTATGACTTGTTTACTTTGTGCCAAACCGCAACTTTGTTGAGTAGAAAAGCACGAGGACATAAAAAGACCGATACTTAAAAGTAAACAGATTTTTAGAAGGGATTTTTTCATGTTTAAGCTTATTGGTTTTTCAAATATACTAAATTAGTATTAAGTAGAGAGAATCAAGTATTAAGTACAAAAAGGGTAAATCACAAATAAAAAAAACAGTTAAAAATTTAAGATACTCCGAGAGAAGTCGAAGGAATAAAGCATAAAAAGTTAATCTGTCAGTTTGTCTAACACGTACTTTATCATCTTTTCTACGGCGGCATGGTAATCTTTGCTAAAAGTACCGTTGGCGCGATTGGCAATAATACAATTCATAGAGCAGGCATGGTGTCCTAAAAGTTTTGACAGTCCGTAAATTGCTGAAGTTTCCATCTCTAAATTGGTTACACGTATGCCGTTAAAGTTAAAACTGTCAATTTTATGATTCAGTTCGGGGTCTTGAATAGCCAAGCGCAGCACACGTCCTTGTGGACCGTAAAAGCCGCCGGCCGTAGCCGTCATACCTAAAAACACTTGTTCTGAAACCAGTTTAGCCTCCAACGTAGCACTGTTTGCTACAATATAAGGGCGCGCCTTACGCGGATGCCAATTAGTGTGTTTTATAAAGGCGTCTTCAATTTCGGGATGCAAAATTGATGCACAATCGTAAGATAAGAGCATGCCATCAAAGCCCAAACCGTATTTGGCCAAAACGTAACTGTCCACAGGAATGTCTGCTTGTAAAGAGCCCGATGTGCCAATACGAATAATATTTAGAGCTGTATGGTTTTCTTTAACCTGACGGGTTTCTAAATTTATATTGACCAGAGCATCAATTTCGTTGACTACAATATCAATATTATCGGGACCAATGCCTGTAGAAATTACTGAGATACGCTTGCCACGATAGATACCCGTTACGGTTCTAAATTCGCGTT
This sequence comes from uncultured Flavobacteriaceae bacterium, assembly GCA_964564475.1. Taxonomy (GTDB): domain Bacteria; phylum Bacteroidota; class Bacteroidia; order Flavobacteriales; family Flavobacteriaceae; genus CG1-02-35-72. Next base: position 11,855 of record CAZMBM010000054.1, read on the forward strand.
TTTGGGTTTCAAATTCTATGCTGTCAAAGTGCTGTGCTACTTTAGGCACGCGGTCTTGATCACCCACAAAAATGATGTTTTTGGCAAGATTTTTGGGTCTTAAATTGATATGGTAAATGCTCCCGTCGGGATTTAATATCAGTTCTGATTCGGCTATCGTTCTCATAAGACTTCAATTTTTTAGAAAAAGAAGTAAAGGTACTAATTATCCGCCAACCCGCTTAATATTGTAGTTTTTTTCTTTGAGGATTTGCATAATTTTATCACGGTAATTCCCCTGAATGATGATATCGCCATCCTTTACACTTCCCCCAACACCACATTTGGTTTTGAGCATTTTGGCAAGTTGTTTTAAGTCGGATTCAGTCCCTGCAAACCCTTTGATAACCGTTACAGTTTTGCCGCCGCGTCCTTTGTTAGAAAAATGCGCTTCGAGATATTGTTTTGAGGGATTTAGAGTTTCTGTAGGTGTGTCATCGGTGAAATCGGCATGAGGATTGGTAGAAAAAACAAATCCGCCAAGGTCGCTTAAATCAGCTAATTTCTTTTTAGTCATTTTTTAGATTTTTTAAAACGATTTATAAGATATAAGACCACAGCGTATAACTCGAAAATAAACCCGATTTTAATAAGTGTCTCAGATTGGTTTTTATAAGAAGTATAGCGTAGAATAATACCTAGCAGCAATACTAAGACACCAAAAGAAATGATAGATATTATTTTAGAATTAGATTTCATCGTGTTAAAAAGCTTTAGGATTTCTTTTTATGTATCAGTTTTTCTATTATCATATCAGGTTGTTTATGAGCCTTATATTCAAAAATATCATCTCTAGAATAGTGCCCTACTACATCAAAATCAAATTTACTGATATTTATCTCTTCCAAATCTATATCGGCTATTAAAGCACCGGCTTTATCAAACAAAGGGCCTGCTAAAATCTCTCCTTGAGGCGAAACAATAACACTGCCACCGGGGCATAAATTTTCAGGCTCGTCTTTGACAAGGCTTTGGTATTTTGGCGGATACATAGATTTTGTAAAGTACTGATTGCAGCCCAAAACAAAACAACGTCCTTCTAAGGCAATGTGTTGCATAGTCGAAGTCCAACTTTCTCTGGCATCGGCTGTGGGCGCTATGTAAATTTCAACACCTTTGTTGTACATAGCCATACGGGCCAAAGGCATATAATTTTCCCAACATATAAGACCACCAAGCTTTCCTATTTCAGTTTGAAAACTTACCAATGACGCACCATCGCCTTCACCCCAAATAATTCTTTCGGTTCCGGTGGGTTTTATTTTTCTGTGTACACCCATTAACCCAGTATTTGGCGATATGTATAACATTGAGCAATAAAGACTGCCATTTGAGCTATCTTTTTCGGTAGCACCTATTACCAAATATACTTTTTGCGATTTGGCCAAACTTTCAAGCTTTTTTAAATCTGTACTATTAACATTTAAGCTGTTTTTGTGGTATTCTGCATACAATTTTTTTCCTTCGGGCTTTCGACTTCCTATTTGAGCGCCAAAAGAAAAACCTCTGGGATAGCCGGGTATAAAAGACTCTGGAAAGACAATTAACCTACAAGCTTTTTGGGCATATTTTTTTGTGAGTCGTTCAATTTTAACTATTGTTTTTTCTTTGTCGAAGAAAACAGGACTGTCTTGAATTACGCATACTTTTAGTTTCATCGATTGGTCTTTTTATATTGTGTGTTGTTTGCGATAAAGATAAGCATTCTAATTACTTTTAAACACCTCGATAACGGGCAAAGCTTTATTGTTAAAATCAAACAAAGCCTGATTTTCCCAAGGTGAGCCATTTGTGGCTTGTGGGCCTTTAAAAGCGATGAGTTCACCACCCCAATAACAAAAACCTACACCTTTATTAGTTGTTTTTACAATATCCTTTATTTTAAAGATAAAATCACGTTGCCCATTAGGTGTTGGCTCAT
>CAZMBM010000055.1:0-1830 GCA_964564475.1 uncultured Flavobacteriaceae bacterium
GTTGTAACAGTTGTGTGGCCAAAGGAGAACTGCCGTCATTAGATTCTTCAGAAAATTCGAAACTACTCTGTGTTAAAATATGAGCGGTTTTAAATTTTAAAACCGAAGGGTTTGAAGTCTTATTTATTGTAAACATTGTATTTTATAATTTTTTTACAAAAGTAACTTAAAAATCAGTAAAATGTTAAGATATCAATTAATAGCACAATCTTTATTAAAAATATTTATATTTGACTTTTTATAAATTAGATTTTAACACAGGCCACATCCCAGATAAAATGAGAAAATTTTTCTATTTGTTTTTATTACTTGTAATCCCTTCGTTACAAGCACAAGAAACATTGCCTGTATATTCAGATTATTTATCAGATAACATTTATTTAGTACATCCGGCGGCGGCAGGGATAGGTAATTGTGCGAAGTTACGTATAACACAAAGACAACAATGGTCTAATAGTGTTGATTTCCCTTCTTTACAAACACTAAGTTTTCATACCAGAGTTGGTGATAAAACAGGATTGGGTTTTATCTTTTATAATGACAGAAACGGGTTTCATTCGCAAACAGGTTTTCAAGGCACTTATGCCTACCATGTTCCTTTAGGTAATAATTACCGTGTTTTTAATCAATTATCCTTTGCTCTTTCTGTTTCTTTTGTCGAAAATTCTATTGACGAACGTACTTTTACCACGCCAGACCCTGTAATATCGGGTATTATTCGTAATTCTAATTATTTTAATGCCGATTTTGGCATGGCCTATCACTACAAGGGTATGTCTTCGTATTTTTCTGTTAAAAATTTATTTTTAAGTGATAGAACCTTACTAAATTCTAATTTTGAGTCTTTTAATTTAAGACGCTATATAGGGTCTATTGGCTATTATTTTGGGAAAGGTCAATCGTGGCAGTTAGAACCGTCGGTTTTAGGACAATATATAGAACGAACAAAAGAAAGCTTTGTAGATTTTAACCTAAAAACCTATAAAAAATTAGACAATAATAATTTATTGTGGTTTGCTTTGTCTTATCGTAAAAGTTTTGATAAAAATAGTATTCAAACCTATCAGCAATTTACACCTATTATAGGAATGAATTTTGGTCCCTTTATGGCCTCTTACACTTATACGCAACAGATAGGCGATTTGATTTTTCAGCCGGGCGGGTATCATCAATTTACTTTGGGTGTCAATTTATGGTGCAGAAAGCCAAGGGCTGCCGCTTGTCCTAATATTAATGCCTTGTATTAATAAAAATATGCTAATTAAATCTGTATTAGGTAAAAAACCACAATTTGGCAAGGACTGTTATTTTTCAGAAAATGCCACACTCGTAGGAGATGTTGTTATGGGAGATAATTGTAGTGTTTGGTTTAATGCAGTTGTGAGAGGCGATGTTAATTATATTAAAATAGGTGATAAGGTTAATATTCAAGATGGTGCCGTTGTACATTGTACTTATAAAAAACATCCAACAGAGATAGGTAATAATGTTTCTATTGGACACAATGCGTTGGTACATGGGTGTACCATTAAAGATAACGTACTCGTTGGTATGGGAGCTATTATTATGGATGGATGTACGGTAGAATCTCATGTAATAATTGCGTCAGGCGCTGTAGTTACACAACACACAATTTTAGAAGCCGGTTATATTTATGCAGGCATTCCCGCAAAAAGAGTAAAACCTGTTAGTAGAGATCTTATTGATGGTGAAATAGTGCGTATAGCTCAGAATTATATTAAATACGCCGCTTGGTATAAGTAGATGAGTCTAAAAGTTGCGAAAATTTACTTTACAGTTTTTTTCGTTTTTTAAAAGGGCCTTTAAAAC
>CAZMBM010000055.1:1930-3105 GCA_964564475.1 uncultured Flavobacteriaceae bacterium
AGCTCTACAAGACCATCGCCATTTTGTTCATGAATGTTAATGCTTTTAGAAATAGTACCTGATGTTGTGTTAAAAAGAGCGCTACTCAAAGTGCCGCGTGTAGCTAATATACCGATATTATTAGTTTTTGTTTTTAAAGAGGCGGGTTTTATGGCAGGCTCTATACCTATAAAGGGGACTTTATAGTGGTTTCTTAAGTAGCTTATAGCATTTGTTGTAGCCGTATTACATGCTACAACAATAATCTTACAGTTTTTTTGCAGTAAAAATTCTGTATTTTTAATACTTAAGGTAAGTATTTCTTGTTGAGACTTTTTACCGTAAGGGGCATTAATGGTATCTGCCAGATAGAGTGTATTTTCATTAGGGAGTAATTTTACAACTTCTTTCCAGATGGATGTACCTCCAATACCGGAATCAAAAAAGCCAATGAGATTAGGATGTTTCATAAAAGTACTGTAAAAATAAAAAATCCCGCAATCCCGATGGGTATCGGGAGCAGGATTTTTTTAGTAATAAATATTTAGGCTTTATTGTTTAATACCTAATTTAGCTTTAACAGCAGGCAGTAAATCTTCACCTTGAAACACTAATAATCCTTTACCGGGAGCAGAGTCAAACACGTATTTAACACCTTTTGCTTTGGCGACCTCTTGAATGGCTTTTTGGGCTTTTTCAAGAATGGGTTTTAACAAATCTCTTTGCTTTTGTTGCAATTCTTTGTCGGCTGTTTGTGCATAAACCTGTAATTTTTTTTGAAGTTCTTGTACTTCTTTTTGTCTGATAGCATTTTCTTCTTCGGTTTTGCTTTCTTGTTCTTTACCGTATTTTAGGTATTTTGCCTGTAAAGCGTTGGCCTGAATTTTATAATCGGTGTCGTACTGTTGACCTAATTTTTTTAACTCAGCTTGCATGGCTTTAGTTTCGGGCATAGAGGCTATAAGTGCATCACTATTGATGTGGGCAATTTTTACTTGAGCGCTTGCGCTAAAGCTTAAAAATAATACGGTTGCTGTTAATAAGATTTTAATCTGTTTCATTTTTCTATTTAATAATTGTTAATACTAATTGTCTTTTTTTGCTCTTCTGGCTTGTTGGGCAGAATCGCGTTTATATATAAGTTCTTCTCTGTATTTTTCTAATTCTTTTATACGTGCGGCACGTTTTGCTAAAGC
>CAZMBM010000055.1:3205-13637 GCA_964564475.1 uncultured Flavobacteriaceae bacterium
TCATAGCGTTTTTTTAGGACGATATCTTGAATGGCATTATAAACCTTATCTTGAATGGGTTGAACCAGTAATTTCCTGTACAAGTATAAATCGCCTTTAGGGCCAAAGTAAGCTTCTTGTAATTCTCTATAATCTTTTTCTTTGTAATAAATATCGTCTTCACGTTCTTGAATAAGCTCTGGCGTGAGCAGGGCTTTTTCGTTACTAAAATCTTTTTTTAAGGCTTCTATTTCATTTTTTTCACGATCCAGGCGTCTTTGCCATGCCCTTACTTTAGCGTCTAATTGGTTTTGCGCTTTTACATAGTCAGGGATATTTTCTAAAACAAAGGCCATATCTATATAAGCCAAACGCTGAGCTTTTTGTGCAAAGCTAAACGGGCTTATTAAAGTCAAGAAGAGGACAATATAGATATTTTTTTTAATCATTAAACTGATTTATATGTTTTTAGTAATAATCGTGCCATATTTAAACCAACGCAAAGATAATATATTTTTAAAACTGTTGCCCAATAATAAAGTGAGTTTGCCAACCCGATTTTATACTGGTTCCCGGAATATTATCAAGACCATTACCAAAATCAATTCCCAGTAACCCAAAAGCAGGCATAAATATTCTAATTCCAAAACCGTAAGAACGTTTAAGTTCAAAGGGTTTATAGTTGATAAAACCATCGTAAGAGTTACCGCCTTCTATAAAGGCTAAGCCATAAATAGAAGCCGAAGGTTTAAGTGTTAATGGGTAGCGAAACTCAAAAGTAAATTTGTTGTATATAGTTCCCCCAAAACTAGACGATAAACTGGAGTTTGGATAGCCTCGTAATTGAATAGTCTCTCTTCCGTCAAATTGTCCGGAAGCCAAACCGTCACCTCCTACATAAAAACGTTCAAAAGGCGAATCGCCAATTGAATGGTCATAAGCGCCTAAAAAGCCAAACTCTGTGTTTGTCATTAAGACTAATTTATCAACCAAAGTAGTGTACCACTTAGCTTTAAACGATGCTTTATAATATTCTAGCCATTTTAATTTTTCTTCTTGGGTAGCATTGGAGTAATCTTTTTTATTAAAAGATGAATAAGGAGGTGTTAATTTAATTCCTAAATTAAAAGTAGAGCCCCCTGTTGGGAAAACAGGATTCACACGTGTGTTATCTCTTGAAAAGTTTATGCCAATAGCTAAGTTATTTGAAGTGCCATTGGTGAAACTAAAAGTAGAAATAGGGAAATTCTTTAAGTTAAATTGTTGAAAACTGAGTGATGTAGAAAATTGAAAAAAATCATCAGGCCAGTTTAAACGCTGTCCTAAACCAATTGTTATACCTGTAATGTTAAGTTTTTGATCTTTGTTTACCCGATTTGAAGCAAAATCTGCCCTGAATTGACTGGAGCTAAAAAGTGAAACCGAAAAAGATTTAGGGCGGTTGCTGCCACTTAACCAAGGCTCTGTAAAAGAAAAGCTATAGGTATTAAAAAACCTACTGGTCTGTAAACGCAAAGACAGAGATTGTCCGTCACCCATAGGTAAGGGGCGGTACTCCTTTTTGTTAAAAATATTTTTAATTGAGAAGTTATTAAATGATAAGCCCAGAGTTCCAATAAAAGTATTACCCCCAAAGCCGCCTTGCAACTCAATCTGACTCGACCCTTTTTCGGCTACACTATACTCAATATCTACTGTTTTATCTTGATAGTTGGGTTTTACATCGGGTACAATTTGCTCGGCATCAAAAAAGCCCAGTTGTCCAATTTCTCGGATAGTTCTTATAATATCACTTTTACTGAATAATTTTCCGGGGACGGTACGGATATTTCTAAAAACAACATGGTCATTTGTGCGGTCGTTACCAACAACGGTAACATCTTTAACATGAGCGGGCTTGTCTTCTCTAATTCTTATTTCAATGTCTATACTGTCGTTGTGAACACTTGTTTCAACAGGCATAACATTAGAAAACAAATAACCATTATTAAGATAAATTGTAGATAAATCTTCAGAATCGGGTTTGCCATTTCCATTAATACGTTCTTTTAAAAGTTTACCATTGTAAACCATCCCTTTTTTTAGTTTTAAAAAGCCGTTTAATTGGGCGTCGGTATAAACAGAATTACCGAGATATTTAATATTACCAAAATAATAACGATTGCCTTCGGTTAAGGTAATATCTAGGTTTATAGTGTTGTCGTCATTCCAAGAGATAGAATCTTTTAATATTTGGGCATCTCTAAAACCTTTTTCGCTGTAGGTGGTGATTAAGTTTTCTAAGTCTTCGGTATATTTTTCTTTAATATATTTTGACGATGAGAATATGTGAAGCGGATTTTTTTGCCGGGTCTTCTTTAAAAGTTTTTTAAGCTTTTTTGTTTTAAAAGCCTTATTGCCGTGAAAACGGATATTTTTAATTTTTACTTTATCGCCTTTATCTACGTTAACAACAACTCTTTCTAAATCAACTTTAGAAGTGTCTGCTACGGTTGTGATAGTAACTTTGGCTTTTAAATAACCTTTTCCGCGGTATTTTTTTTCTATGTAATTTTTAGAGGTGGTAATAAGATTTTCTGTAAGCATTGCACCGGGTTTTAGCTTGGTTTCATCGCGCAAATCTTCACCTCTAGATTTTTTAACGCCACGGTAAACCACTGTACTGGCTTTGGGTAATTCTTTTACATCAAATTCTAAATTAACAATACCATCACCTACAATTTTAGTAATATAAACATCTACATTACTAAATAGATCTGAGTTCCAAAGTTTCTTAATTGAACTGGTTAATTTATCACCGGGCAATTTAATTTTTTGACCAACTACAAGACCTGTAAAAACTAAAATAGCTTGTTCGCTAAATTTTTTATTTCCTTTAATAGAAATCGCTCCAATGGTGTAATCCCTATTCTTTTCAAAATGAATACTGTCTTTAGCGCTCACTGCACCAGGTTTTAAGGGAGGGGTGGTTGTAATGCTAAGCGAGTCTTTAGAATTTAAGACTTTGGTATTTTCTTGAGCAAAAAGGGATATATTTAATCCTAAAAAAAGGAAAAATAAAAGAATTATTTGTTTAGTCATTAGTATTTTTAATTTGGTCACCTGTTTTTCCAAATCGGCGTTCTCTTTTTTGATATTCTTTTATTGCTTGGAAAAAATGTTCTTTTTTAAAATCGGGCCAAAGCACATCTGTAAAATAAAGTTCGGCATAGGCAATTTGCCAAAGTAAAAAATTACTGATACGTTTTTCGCCACTGGTTCTTATTAAAAAATCGACATCGGGCAAAGTAACTGTATATAAATGATTATTTATAATATTTTCATTAATTTCTTCGACAGAAAAGGCTTTATTAACAACTTTTTTAGAAATTATTTTGATAGCATTAACAATTTCTTCTCTGGCACCGTAATTAAGAGCTAAATTTAATGTTAAACGGGTGTTATTTTTAGTTCTTTCGATAACTTCATTAAGCTCTTTGACAACTTTTTGGGGTAACATGTCAATTTTTCCAATGGTTTGAAGTTTGATATTATTTTTAGTAAGAGTTTTGAGTTCTTTGCGCAAAGAACTAACTAAAATGCTCATCAAAATATCAATTTCACTTTTCGGGCGATTCCAGTTTTCTGTAGAAAAAGTGTACAGTGTTAATACTTCTATACCTATTTCTGCGGCAGCCTCTACAATTAACTGAACCGAATTGACGCCATTTCTATGACCAAAAACACGTGGTTTCCCTTGATTTTTAGCCCAACGACCATTGCCGTCCATAATTATGGCCACATGTCTGGGTAATTTGTGTTTTTGTATGTCGCTTATTTCTGTCATATTTTAAAAACTTCCAAAATAACATGTGCGCTTGCCAAAAGCGTACACCAAACTAACACCGGTAAGAACATACCAATCTTTATTATTTGGATTATTAAAATTTAAAGCATTTATATCTGTCTGATTGCCTTCTAAATTGTCTTTTCCCGTATAGTTAAAACGGGTTTCTATAGTGATGCCTAATCGGTGTGCTATTCTAAATTTATAACCTACCCCAAACGGAAATGAAATGTTAGTAGCATTTTGATAGTCTCTAAAATTAGAGGCTATCAATGTTGGCGGAACTCTATAGCTATACACGGCGGCATTTAAAAAAACATAAGGTGTGTGCATAAATTTAAACTGATTTAAATTGTATTTAAAAAAGTTGAATTCCAAACCAATAGCAAATTCTTTTATGGTATTTGTAAATTTGAAGGGAATGTTTTTTATGACATCGTTAGATGATTCGGTATTGTTGGCAGAAATTTGTGCATAAGTAAAAGAATAACGAATTGCAGATTGCGGACTCATATTCCATTTATAAATCAAACCAATACTTATGTCATTTGGGTCGATATAATAAGACTTCCCAACTTCGCCGATATAATTACTTCCACCTGTAAAAATGCCAATTTCATTTATCTGAGCCTTAGAAGTAATTGTGAATAAAATTAATACACTAAAAACGAATATTCTTTTCATATCAAAAATAAGTGTGCAAATATAAGAAACTATTTGCTTTAGTAAATTATAAGTGCGTATTTTTGAGAACGCTTTTATTATAAAAAAAGTGTTTTAAATAACTAGTTTCTGGTATCACGCCCCCAAAGCATTTTTTCGCGTAAGGTTTTAAGAAAAGTTTGTTGGTTTAAATGAATCATTTTAAGTTTAAAAGAAGCCGTTTCAATGTAAATTTCTGTATTTTTTTCTACAGTAATTATACGGGAGTCTAAAGACACTAAAAACTGATTGCTACGTCCGGCAACTTGCAATTTAATTTTCGAGTTACTAGGAATTACAAGGGGTCTTACATTTAAATTATGTGGGGCAATAGGCGTTACAACCAAACTTTTTGCACTGGGCGTAATGACAGGGCCTCCACAACTTAAAGAGTAACCGGTAGAGCCTGTGGGCGTTGCTATTATTAAACCATCAGCCCAGTACGAATTTAAAAACTCATCATCAATAAAGGTATTTATGATTATCATTGAGGTTGAATCTTTTCTGTTTATGGCCACTTCGTTAAGGGCGAAATTGAGCGCTTTAAAATCATCTGAGTTAGTGTTGGTTTTAATACTGAGCAATTCCCGCTCTTTGATGTCATAATTTTTTTGATGTAGAGCTTCAATAGCCTCTTTTATTTGCGATTTTTGAACAGTGGCCAGAAACCCGAGACGTCCGGTATTTATACCTAATATGGGAATATCTAAATGTCTTACAAATGTTACAGCCTTTAAAATAGTGCCGTCACCACCAACGGTAATCATAGCGTCAAAGCTGTCGTCTAAATCTTTAAAGCCTATAAATCTTTTATAATTGTCGGTAATATCTGTAAACGACTTGAGTGCACTTAAAAAAGTTTTTTCGACAATAATTTCAAAATTAAATTTTTTAAAATAACCAAAAAGCTCTTCGACAGGTTGTTTAGATTTGTCTAAATCAAAAAGGCCGTAAACTGCTACTTTCATTATTTTAAATATTTAAATATTTTTGAAGGTATTTTGACCTGTTTTTGAGTTCTTCAAGGTATTTATCTTCTAAATTTCCGGCAATGACATTGTAATTATAACGCCTAAAAGTTTGTAGCGTGTTATTGATGTCGTGTTCGCTAATTTTTAAAGTGATTTGTACGATATCGGCTTCTCTTTTACTAATAAAAGCCCCTAAAAGACGGGCGTCGTTAGCTTCGACTATCTGAGAAATTTCACTAAATGAGTATTCTGAAGTATTTTTTTCTACAACGATAAGAAAACCACTTTCGTTTAAAAAAGGGGTCTCTAAGAATTGGTGTAAAACATCGTTCAATTCAAAATACCCCAAATAACGACTATTGTTGTCAACAACAGGTAAAATATTGGCTTGTTGCGAGGCAAATTGTTTGAGTAAATCTATCCAAACGGTTTTCTTAGGTGTAGAAAAATGTTGTAATAAGTCTAAATGGTCTTCAATTTTATCAATTTCAGACTCAATAACTTGAATGTCATTCTCGGGTAATAAACCTACAAATTGCTTCTTTTTAACCACAGGTAAATGCGAAAAGGTGCAGCCGGCAAAAACCTTCTTGGCTTTATCTATACTGTCTTTTAAGCGTAAAGCTTTGACATCGGTAGTTATGTAATCTAAATGCGTCATAATTTTTAACTAATCGCAAATTACTAAAATACCTTTAAAAAATAGTAATTTTGCACAGATTAAAAAGGAATCTAACAAATGACAAAGTTAAGTGTAAATATTAATAAAATAGCTACTTTACGAAATTCCAGAGGAGGAAATATCCCTAACCTTATTCAGGTTGCTAAAGATATACAAGCCTATGGTGCTCAAGGAATCACCGTACATCCAAGACCCGACGAAAGGCATATTAAATATCAAGATGCTAAAGATTTAAAAAAGATTATCGTTACAGAGTACAATATTGAAGGCAATCCTATTCCGAAATTTATAGACTTAGTTTGTGCTATTAAACCCACTCAAGTAACACTGGTGCCCGATGCTGTTGATGCATTAACCTCTGATGCCGGTTGGGATACTCTTAAAAATAAAGCTTTTCTAAAAGAAGTGATAAGTGAATTTAAAAACCATGGTATAAGAACCTCAATCTTTATGGATGTTGATTTAAATTTGATTGAGGCTGCCGCCGATACGGGTACCGATAGAATTGAATTATATACCGAAGCTTATGCCAAACAGTACAATTTCGACAAGAAGAAAGCTGTAAACCCGTATATAAAAGCAGCCAAATTAGCAACGAAATTAGGAATGGGCATTAATGCGGGTCATGATTTAAACCTAGAGAATATAGCTTTTTTTGCCGCAAATATTCCACATTTAGACGAAGTTTCTATAGGGCATGCTTTAATTTCAGAGTCTTTATATCTGGGTTTTCAAAATGTAGTAAACCAATATTTATATAAATTACAAGGTTGATTATGTTGTTACATTCAACCATTATTGGAACAGGAAAACCACTTATCATTGCCCATGGTTTTTTTGGTATGGGTGATAATTGGAAAACCTTAGCCAAAAGATTTTCGACTCACTTTGAAGTGCATTTGATAGATCAAAGAAATCATGGGCGCAGTTTTCATAGCGACGATTTTAATTATGAATTACTAATAGAAGATTTACTTTACTATATAAAACATTATCAGTTAAAGGAAGTGTCTTTAATTGGCCATTCTATGGGCGGTAAAATGGCCATGCTATTTGCCGTAACCTATCCCGAATATCTGGAAAAATTAGTTGTAGTAGATATTGCACCTAAATATTATGAACCCCATCACACTTTTATATTTAACGCTTTAAAGAATATAGATTTTGATAAGATAACAACGAGGCGTGAAGTGGCCGAAGTTTTAGAAAAATATATCGATAACGAAGGAATACGTCAGTTTTTACTTAAAAATGTGTATTGGAAAACCAAAACACAATTGGCACTTAGATTTAATTTAGAGAGTTTAATTGAAAACAGTAATGAGGTGGGCGAGGCTTTACCACCTTTTACAAGTTTTGATAAACCGACACTTTTTTTAAAAGGGGGTCATTCGGACTATATTACAGAAGATGACAGCCCTTTAATTGAAGCCCATTTTCCACAAGCTAAAATTATAACTGTCAAAAATGCGGGACATTGGCTACATGCTGATAATCCGGAGGCTTTTTATGACAATGTTTCGCATTTTCTATTAGAAAATTAATTTGGCAAGGTTTTAGACAATTTCACAAGAAAACACATTATGAATTACCTAATAAAATTATTAATATCGGCAGCCTTGGTAGTTATTTTAGCAAGTTTACTGCCCGGTATAGCCGTGTCGAATTATTTTTCGGCTATTGTTGTAGCTTTAGTCATGGCTCTACTAAACACTTTTATTAAACCTTTGTTAATTTTCTTCACACTCCCCGCTACCATTTTTACATTAGGCCTGTTTTTGTTTGTTATTAATGCCGTAATTGTTTTAATGGCAAGTAGCTTAGTAGGAGGGTTTTATGTGTCGGGATTTTGGTCAGCCCTTTTATTTAGTTTATTATTTTCGCTATTTCAATCTGCTTTATCACAAAAAACGAAACAGGAATATTAAAATAGCTGACATAGAATCTGTTAAATCTTTGTCAGATTGCCAAAAAACACTAATTTTGCACTCTATTTTTAAAAAGAAAAGAAACCCATTATTATGAATGTTACAAAACAAGAAATTGACGCATTAAATACCGTAGTTAAAGTAGATATTGCAGCTTCTGATTATCGAGATAAAGTAGAAAAGATATTAAAAGATTACCGTAATAAAGCAAATATTCCCGGTTTTAGAAAAGGCCATGTCCCTATGGGGTTGATTAAAAAACAGTATGGAAAATCGGTCATGATAGATGAGGTGAATAAGCTTTTACAAGAAAATTTAAATAAATTTTTAACCGAAGAAAAACTAGATATTTTAGGTAATCCGTTGCCTAAACAAAAAGATGATTTTTCTTGGGATAAAGCCGATTTTAGTTTTGAATTTGAATTGGGTTTAGTGCCGGAATTTGAGGTAAATTTAAAACCAAAAAAAGCTATAACACAATACATTATCAAGGCTGATGCCAAAATGGTAAATACAGAACTTAAAAATTTACAAGAGCGTTACGGTAAAATTAAAACCCAAGCTCTTGTAGAAAAAAATTCAAATGTAACGGGTACTTTTGTGAATAGTGATAAAGAAATTGATAAAAAAGCAACTTTTAATGTTTCTAAACTTAAAGGAAAACGCAATTTAGATAAGTTTTTAGGAGCTAAAGTGGGAGATGTTATAGAATTAAAATCTAAAGGACTCTTTACAGACAGCCATGATTTAATGCACACTTTAGGTATCTCACATGACGAAGCCCACGATTTGGACATCACACTTAAATTTACACTTGAAGAAATTACCGAAACAGAATTGGCTACTTTAAACCAAGACTTATTCGATAAAATATTTGGTAAAGATGTGGTTAAAACAGAAGCAGCATTTAAAGCCAAACTCAAAGCCGATATCGAAAAACAATTCGAACAACAAGCCGACCAACAATTGCTAAATGCAGTGACAGAGAGTTTGATAGAAAACACAAAATTCGATTTACCGGCAGAATTCCTGACAAAATGGATTGCTGTTTCCGGCGAAAAAACCTTAACTCCCGAAGAAGCTAAAGCCGAATACGAAAAATCTGAGAAAGGTTTGCGTTATCAGCTAATTGAAGGGAAAATTATTAGAGATAACAAACTAAATGTTACAATTGAAGAATTAAAAGACTTTGCCAAAGGTTTTATTAAAATGCAAATGGCACAGTACGGCAATCCTAATCCTGATGAAAAACAGTTGGAAGATATCGCCAATAGAATTCTAGAAAATCAAGATGAAACAAAGCGTTTAAGTGAACAATTAATGCAACAAAAAATGCTCGATTTCTTTAAAGCCCATGCCAAATTGAAAGCTAAGGAAGTTACTTTCGACGAATTTGTAAAAGACGTTTATAAATAAGATGCAAGAAGTACTGTTATATATTATAGTTGGTTTGGCCGCATTATTTTTATTGCGAAAGTTTATTTTTAAACCAAAATCCAAATCGGGTTGTGGTGATGACAATTGTAAATGCGGTTAATCAGCAGAAGAAATATAAATTAGAAAACAAGCGCCCCGTTAAAATTTTAACGGGGCGCTTTATTATTTGATTGGTTCTAATACTTTAAAGTTTTGACAAGACTACTTTTTCAGTTTGTTTTTCAATGACTTGTTTAAAAAACGCTTTTAAATCTTGATAGTAATGGGGCGGGATAATAGGCATATTTATTTTAGTGCTTGTTAAAACTTGAATTTTATTTTCACCTTTTTTAGCAATCACAAATTTAAATACACCCATACTGTCCGGTAAACTAATTCCTATATTTTCGGGTAAAGTAGTTACTGCATAGCCATCGGGTATTTGAATAGAAACAGTATAATTTTCTTCCCACTTAGAGCCAAAATCTACAGGGTAAAGGCGTGTATCTTGTGTGAAAGGATTTTTGGTATCGGCTAAAAAGAATAAGGGAGAAAAATAAATTTTATCATTTATAACATCACATTGATTGTCGGCCTCAAATTTAAATGTTTCGCCAATAGGTTTAAAAATATTCTTTTTATTGGTAATTTTTAAGTCGGTTATTTCAATACCATTATTGGCCTTTTCAACCTTGGCTATTAAATCGTCTTTAGCCAAAAAAGCCTTATTTTTTCGGTAATTTAGGGCGTAATTCGTGTAATAAGAACTGCGCTTCATACCTGTAATAACACCTTCATCATCCATTTTTACAAAAAGTGTAACCCGTTCTTTTGCCGGTTTTACAGAAAACAAATTAAGAGGCGTAGAAGTGCCGTCATCTCTAACTAACCGCCCTTTCCAATTTAGGGCGCGTATAGGTAAAACATT
>CAZMBM010000056.1:0-13378 GCA_964564475.1 uncultured Flavobacteriaceae bacterium
AAAGTGTACTTATCTGACGCTCATCTGGTTTCAAAATCCATCAAAATTTATTTTTTAGTTTCCTCTAAAACCATGGCTCTAAAAATAAGATATTGAGCTACTATATATGTTACCATAACCATTAGGTTTAAAAACTCTTTTGGCATATAAAATTTATTTAAGGCTAACATACTGTCTGAACTTATAAAAACCAAAGCCCCAATTAACAATACCAAAGCAGCCTTGGTTTTATTTTGCAGATAATTTGTCAAACTCAAAGCCCCAAAACTCGTAATAATTACACCATAAACCATAACCGGTATTTGCATAGCGCCCAAGTGTCCTTTCAGAACGAATAACAAACAGAATAAAAAGCCAAAGAAGATTATAAAACTCAGTAATAAGTTATTTAAAGACGCCTTGCCCATTTTTTGTAAAACCACTTTTATAAAGCATAGATGGGCCAACAAAAATGCACCGAGACCCAACATAAAATACTGTTTACCGTTGAAGAGCAAAAATACATCGCCTAGAAACGACAAGATTAAAGCCCCTACGTACCAAGTGTTTTTTTGAGAACTCGCCAAAGTGTACATCAGTAAAAGGCTTGGCAGAATTAAAGGTTTAAAAAAAAGTCTCAGGTAATGTTTGTCTAAAACAATACCTAAAATATCTAACAACGCAACAACGATAAAAAGTGTTGTAGCTACTTTAAAATTTTTGGTTGTACTCATAATATATGTTTTTATGGTTGTTAAGCAATCATGGCTAAATAATCTGTTTCAGAAATGATGGGAATACCTAAATTTTCGGCTTTTACACGTTTACTAGGCCCCATATTGTCGCCGGCAATTATATAGTTTGTCTTTTTAGAAATGGCGCTACTCACTTTGCCACCGTTGTCTTCTATGGATTTTTTTAAATCGTTTCTGCTAAACTGCGAAAACACTCCGGATACTACAAAGGTTTTTCCTGTCAGTTTTTCAGACCGATTTTGCAAATCGCTTTCAGAAATCGCTAATTGTACACCATATTTTTTTAAACGTTCTACCAACTGAATATTAATTACATTATTTGAAAAGGCGATAACACTATGGGCGATTCTATCACCTATTTCATCAACTGAAATCAAATCTTCGAAATCTGCTTGCATCAAATTGTCTATAGATTTGAAGTGTTTAGCCAATTTTTTGGCTACGGTCTCGCCCACAAACCTAATCCCCAAAGCGAACAACACTTTTTCAAAGGGCATTTCTTTTGATTTTTCAATACCCTCTACAATATTTTGAGCTGATTTTTCGGCCATCCGTTCTAAAGGTTCTATCTGATAAGCCTTTAGTTCGTATAAATCGGCATAATTATGAATCAAACCCTCTTTATATAGGAGTTCAACCGTTTCGGCACCCAGACCGTCAATATTCATGGCCTTACGGCTGATAAAGTGTTGGATACGCCCGGTTATTTGAGTGGGACACCCATAGGCGTTTGGGCAATAATGTTTGGCATCGCCTTCGGTGCGTATTAGCTCAGTAGCACAATCGGGACAGTGTGTAATATATTGCGTAGGACTGGAATCTACAGGACGTTTATTTAAATCTACACCCACAATTTTAGGAATAATCTCGCCCCCTTTTTCTACAAAAACGGTATCGTTCACGCGGATATCGAGTTTAGCAATTTGATCGGCATTGTGCAAAGAAGCACGTTTTACAACAGTACCTGCTAACTGTACCGGCTCTAAATTGGCTACAGGTGTTATAGCCCCCGTACGCCCTACTTGGTAAGTGATGCTGTTTAAAACGGTGGCTACTCTTTCGGCTTTAAATTTATAAGCTATGGCCCAACGTGGTGCTTTGGCTGTATAACCCAACTCTTCTTGCTGTTGTAAATTGTTTACTTTTATAACCACACCATCGGTTTCGTAAGGCAAACTGTGGCGTTTGGCATCCCAATAGTTTATAAAATCGAAAACAGCATCAATACTGTTACACAAGGCTATGGTATCAGGCACCTTAAATCCGACTTTTTTAGCCTGTTCAAGGGCTTCCAAATGGGTTTTAAAGGGCAAGGTATCGGCAACAACTTGATACAACAAACAATCGAGCGGCCGTTTGGCCACTTCGGTGCTATCTTGTAATTTTAAACTACCACTGGCCGTGTTACGCGGATTGCTATAAGGGTCTTCACCGGCTTCTATGCGTTCTTGATTCATTTTCTTAAAGCCCTCGAGGGGTAAAATAATTTCACCACGTATTTCAAAATCGCTTATAAATCCCTCTTTAATGACGAGTGGAATGGACTTTATGGTTCTTACGTTTGTGGTAACATTATCGCCCTGAATACCATCGCCACGTGTTTCGGCTCGAAATAGTTTTCCGTCTTGATAAACCAAATTGATAGAAGCACCGTCGTATTTAAGTTCGCAAGTATAGCTTATTTCTCCTTCTATAATTTTAGAAATACGCTTTTCCCACTCTTTTAAGTCTTCTAATGAATATGAGTTAGCCAAAGAGTACATACGGTGCTTATGGGTAACGGTGTCAAACGACTTTATAATACTGCCTCCAACACGTTGTGTGGGTGAATTAGGGTCGAAATACTGTGGATATTTATCTTCTAAATGTTGTAATTCTTTAAGTTTTAAATCAAATTCATAGTCAGATATGGTGGGTTTGTCAAGAACATAATAATTATGGTTATGTTGCCGAAGTATTTCGCGAAGTCTATCTATTTTGTGTTTAACATCCATAATTACCTCTGTCTATAAAGGTTTAAATTTAGTCTATTCTCATCAAATAACAAATGTCTGATATTTTTATTATTTTTTGAATGTAACTTTTGATACACAGTAACTTAACTATGATTTATATCATACTCTAAAAACTAATGTGGTCGTAATTTTGTTGTATAATTAAACCAGTAACAACAAATTAAGCTCAGTTAACACTAAAAAACTAATCTCATGAAAAAACTACTCATACTAGGGGCAGGAACAGCCGGAACGATGATGGTAAATAAACTATTTAAAGAATTAGACCATGAAGAATGGCAATTAACCATAGTCGATCAACATAAAACACACTACTATCAACCCGGATTTTTATTTATCCCTTTTGGTGTTTATGGTAAAAAAGATGTTATCAAACCCAAATACGATTTTTTTCCTCCCGGAGTAAATGTCATTTTTAGTGGTATAGACAGGATTGTGGGTGCCGAAAATAAAGTTTTACTTGAAAACGGTCAGGTTTTAAATTACGATTTTCTAATTATCGCCACGGGCACACAAACACGCCCCTCAGAAACTCCCGGTTTAAAAGACAAACTGTGGTATAAAGATATTTTCGACTTTTACACTATTGAAGGAGCTTTGGCTTTGCAAAAAAAGTTTAAAGATTGGGAAGGGGGCAATTTGGTTATGTGTATCCCCGAATTACCTTACAAATGTCCCGTTGCACCACTCGAGTTTGTATTTCTCGCCGAAGATTACTTTACAAAAAAAGGGATAAGAGACAAGGTCAATATAACTTATGTAACCTTAATGTCAGGAGCCTTTACAAAACCGGTGGCCTCTAAAATGTTGGGAGAACTACTAGAAGAACGAAATATAAATGTTATACCCGATTTTTATTTAGAGCATGTTGATAACGACAATAAAAAAATAGTGTCGTATGACGAACGAGAGGTTCCTTTTGATATTTTAACCATTGTTCCTGTTAATATGGGATCAGATATGATAGAACGCAGTGGTTTGGGCGATGATATGAATTATGTAAAAACCGATAAACACACACTTCAGTCAGAACAATTCAAAAATATTTTTGTAATTGGCGATGCAGCCAATCTCCCCACATCAAAGGCCGGTTCTGTGGCTCACTTTGCCGCCGAAATTTTAACAGAAAACTTACTAGCTGCTATTGACGGCCGTAAATTACCTGCTAAATTTGACGGCCACGCCAATTGCTATATAGAAACCGGCTATGGCAAAGGAGCACTTATTGATTTTAATTACACTACAGAACCGCTTCCGGGAACTTTCCCCTTACCGGGGATTGGCCCCTTTGATTTACTTAAAACGACCAAAGTAAACCACTACGGAAAAGTTTTATTCAGATGGATTTATTGGCATATTTTATTGAAAGGTAAAGAATTACCAATTGAAGCAGATATGACCATGGCCGGTAAAAAACCTGTCTAATTTTAAGATTTTAAAAATGGAAACAAAAAATATACAATCTCAAATTGACGCCCTAGACAAAAAATTAGATTTAATTCTGGGCTATGTAAACCAGCAACGATTAAATACAACTGTTGTTGACGATTTGGTAAGCGATTTGAGTATCATAGGCAAAGAGGCTTATGATTCAACCGTTGAAGAATTAGACAAAAGACAGGTAGCACTTAACCCGTCTGAATTGACTGACTTGGCCATATCATTGTTAAGAAATATTGGCAACATCAAAAAATTGATGGATTTACTCGAAATGGGTATGGACTTAAGTAAAGAGATAGGCCCCATTGCCAACGAAGTTATCATTGACTTTACAAAACGTTTGGGCGAATTCGAAGAAAAGGGATATTTCAAATTCTTTAAAGAAGTCATCCCTATAATGGACAACATTGTTACCGGATTTACACCAAAAGATATAAGAGATTTGGCCGACAGTATTGTCTCTATTTTAACCACTATAAAAGAAATGACACAACCTGAGGTTTTAAGTACTATGCACAATGCCATTAAAGCCTTTAACAGTATGGAAACTGTAAGCGTACCTTCATATTCAGTATGGCGCGTTATAAGAGAGATGAATAGTCCTGAAATGAAAAAGGCTCTTGGTTACGGTATTACCTTTATGAAAAACGTGTCTAAAGACATTGAAATTAAATCAGAAAAATAAATTACAATTAACACCTAAAATTATAATATTATGGCAACTAAAACAATAGCAAATGTAGAAGTAAACGTAACAGAAGACGGCTATCTTGAAGATATGTCTCAATGGAACGAAGAAATTGCAAGAGAGATTGCAAAAGAACTCAATATCGAATTAACCGATAAACACTTTGAAGTATTAAATTACTTACGCGAAAAAACAGCGGCTGGCGAAACACTCACAATTAGAAAAGTTGGCAAATCTGGTGTTGTAGATATTAAAACACTATATAAATTATTCCCAAAAGGGCCTCTTAAATTTTCATCAAAAATAGCCGGCATTCCTAAACCAACCAGTTGTGTTTGAGAACCTGTAAACCTAATTAATTAACAACCTAAATTTATAAGTATGGAATCAAAAGAAAAAAAACCTTTAGAAAAAGTGTGCATGATTTGTGCTAAAGGCAGTTTGGAAGATGTTTATGCCACTTTGGTTATGGCCAACGGTGCCGTTATGGAAGGTATAGAAACAAAGGTGTTTTTTACATTTTTCGGTCTAGACGGTATCACAAAAAAGACTATGAATCACTTACATACGGCTACAACGGGTAATCCGGCCATGCGTATGCCCGGTGGTTTACCATTTCCAACCGTTCTCGGTGGATTACCTGGTGTAGAATCGGCCGTATCTAGTATGATGCGCAAACAAATGGAAGCTCTAGATATGCCGCCTGTCGACGAATTTTTAGAAATGATTACAGCCGGTGGTGGCGAAATCTATGCCTGTAAATTGGCCGTAGATATGTTTAAACTTAAAAAAGAAGATTTGTCCGACGAAGTGTCTGATATTATAACTATCGGCCAATTTTACGAAATGTGTGATGGCGACAGAACACAAATTATTTTTACCTAAAATAATATAGTATCAAAAAAAGCCGAAACACAATGTTTTGGCTTTTTTCACATATTTAATAATATGTATATCTGTTTACTCTAGAAATATACCGCGCCAATCTAATTACCTGATGGCTGTAACCGTATTCGTTATCGTACCAAACATATAAAATAGCATCATCGCCTTCATTGGTCACAATAGTGGCATGACTGTCGAAAATAGCCGGTGCTGCACCGCTTCCTACAATATCCGAAGAAACCAACTCATTACTTAACGAATATTTAATTTGTTCGACCAATTTACCTTCTAAAGCATATTTTTTCATAACAGCATTTAATTCTTCTTTGCTTGTTTTCTTTAACAGATGTAAATTTAAAATAGCCAATGAACCATTGGGAACCGGCACACGTATGGCACTCGATGTTAATTTTCCTTCTAGTTTAGGCAGTGCCTTAGCTACGGCTTTACCGGCACCTGTTTCTGTAATAACCATATTTATGGCCGCCGCACGTCCCCTGCGGTACTTTTTGTGCATATTATCAACCAAATTTTGGTCATTTGTGTAGGCATGAATGGTTTCTAAATGACCATTTTTAATACCGAAATTATCTTCAATGACACTTAGTATTGGTGTTATGGCATTGGTAGTACAAGAAGCTGCCGAAAAAATGCTAACTTTTTCGGGGTCGTAGTCAAATTGATTAACCCCATAAACAATATTTGGCACCCCTTTTCCCGGAGCTGTTAAAAGTACTTTATCAATACCTTTCGCTTGAATATGACGTCCTAAACCTTCTTCATCTCTAAAAGCCCCTGTGTTGTCAATAACCAAAGCATTATGAATACCATATTTGGTGTAATCTATAGACTCCGGAGCATTTGCCGAAATCATATGTACCGTTGTACCGTTTATGATGAGTGCTTTGTTCTTAAAATCGGCTATTACGGTGCCTAAAAATTCTCCGTGAACAGAATCGTTTCTGAGCAGAGCCGCACGTTTTTCTAAGATGACAGGTGTCATATCGCCACGGGTAACAATGGCTCTCAACCGCATTTGTTTGCCTTTTCCCATCTTGTTTGCCAATTCGCGGGCCAGTAAACGACCTATCCTACCAAAACCATATAAAACAATATCTTTTGGTGTATTATCATTATGATTTTCGGTATCGCTTAGCTTCTTTTTAACAAAATCAAATTTATCATTATGAGCTGTTTTAGCTAAGATACACTCGTATGCTAATTTCCCAATATCGAGTTTTGAAGCCGGCAATTCTAATTTAGATATGGCTTTGGCAATATCCAAGGCATCATAAATTGAAATGGGTTTTTCTACAAATGCAGCGGCATATTCTAAAAGATTTAAAATTTCACTGACATTTCTATCTATTAGCTGATTTCTAAACAATACCAACTCTGTGGTATTATCGTACCATAAATCACTAATAATCTTAATAAATTCAATGGTAGCTCGCCTTCTATCGGTTTGATTAGCAAGCTCTTGTTCAAAACTTTTTTGTAAAGGCATTTTTTGGTTGTGTTGTGAGTTTAAATTAAGGCAAAAGTAAATATTTTAAAGCTATTAAATAAAAAAAGACTGCTAAAAATTAGCAGCCTTTTTAACCAAACCTAACCAAAAGGGATTTTAACATCCCCTAACTTTAACTAATTTAATCTTAAAGACACATAACCTACACGTCCGCTTTGATCGAGAACTTGAAGTGTTACATATCTCTTATTTTCATTATTCTTTAAAAATCTGTTTAATTCTTTAGCATTTGATATTTTAACATCATTAACAGCCAAAATTATATCTTTGTTACGCAAACCTTTGGCTTTTAACTCTCTGCTTGTCAAGGCGCTTATTTTTACACCATAATCAATATCAAATTTTGCTTTATCGGCTCTAGACAATGCTTTTAAATCGCCAATAAAATATTTAACATAATCGGTATCTGATATCGTTTCTTTTCCAAACTGATTTTTAAGCTTTAAAGGAATGACCTTTTCTACACCATCTCTTAAAACGGTTATTTTAACATTATCACCCGGGCGTTTCGAACCTAAAAACCCTGTTAAATCGGCATATTTTTTAATATTGATATTATCCATCTTTACAATGACGTCATTTTCTTTAACGCCGGCTGTTTTAGCAGCACCATTTTCCAGTACATTAACAATTAGTACCCCTTCTGTATTGGGTATTTCGTATTTATTGGCCTTATCGGCATTTAAATCCTCAACATTCACACCCAAATAAGCCCTTTGTACACTACCATATAGCATAATGTCTTCTATCACTTTTTTGGCAATGTTAGAAGGAACGGCAAAGGAATAGCCCATATAAGAGCCTGTAATAGATTCTATGGCCGAGTTTATACCAATAAGCTCGCCCCGTGTATTTACCAAAGCGCCACCGCTATTTCCGGGATTTACCA
This sequence comes from uncultured Flavobacteriaceae bacterium, assembly GCA_964564475.1. Lineage (GTDB taxonomy): Bacteria > Bacteroidota > Bacteroidia > Flavobacteriales > Flavobacteriaceae > CG1-02-35-72. The sequence continues at coordinate 8,180 of CAZMBM010000056.1, forward strand.
CAGCATCGGTTTGTATAAACGATTCTATGGCGCGACTGCTTTTATTTATATTTATATTTCTACCCTTGGCGCTTACAATACCGGCCGTAACGGTAGATGCCAAATTAAACGGATTGCCTACGGCCAAAACCCACTCGCCTACTTTAACATTATCTGAATTGCCAAAAGGAATGTAAGGCAAATCTGTAGCGTCAATTTTAACCAAAGCAATATCTGTATTGGGATCAGCGCCAACAATTGTCGCTTTGTATTTATGTTTATCGTTTAAAGTTATTTCTAAAGTTTTAGCATTTTCAATGACGTGATTATTGGTAATGATATAACCGTCTTTTGAGATAATTACACCAGATCCTGTTCCCACTTGTTTAAACTGACGTGTCCCATTTCCGCCATAAAAAAATGAGGCAAAAGGGTCTTGAACCTCTTGAATAGCAATATTTTTCACATGAACTACCGCCGATAAGGTTGCCGCCGCCGCTTTTGTAAAGTCAGTGTTTTCTGCAGGTGTGGCATAGTTAACCAATCTCGGTGTTACTTGTGTGGATTTAAAAAATGTTTCATTTGATTTTTGTACATCGTTTTCAAAAAACAATTTATAACTTCCCAAAGTTAGCATGCCGCCCAAAAACGACGCTGCTATAAATAAACTTATCTTTTTCATTTGTTTTGGTTTTTTAAAATCAACGCTCAAAATTAAACATAAATGTCTTTGGTTTTTTAGGTTTAACAGAGCCTTAACGTCATTTTAACTGCTTTTTAACAATTAGTGCTTGGCAAAATATCACTACATTTGTGAGCGTTATTTTTTAATTTATGCTATTAGAATTTTATAAATATCAAGGGACGGGAAATGATTTTGTAATGCTTGACAACAGGTTAGGCACTTTTGATAAAACCAATACCAAACTGATTAACTTTTTATGCGACCGCCGTTTAGGTATTGGTGCCGACGGGTTAATTTGTTTGGAAAATGCCAATGGCTTTGATTTTAAAATGGTTTATTTTAATGCCGACGGCAACGAGAGTAGTATGTGTGGTAATGGGGGGCGATGTGTTGTAGCTTTTGCCAAATATTTAAATATCATAAAAGACAAAGCTTTTTTTTTAGCCGTTGACGGTGAACACAAAGCTCAAATTATTGGTGATGAGGTAAGCCTAAGTATGCAAAATATATCAGGTTTTAAAGAAACGGAAAGCCATCTCTTTTTAAATTCAGGATCACCTCACCATGTTTCTTTTGTGCCCGATGTAGAAAGTGTTGATATTAAAAACGAAGGAGCCAAAATCAGATACGGTGCACCCTATTTTAAAGAAGGTACAAACGTTAATTTTGTAACACAAATTAATCCTAATACTTTTAAAGTGCGGACCTATGAACGCGGTGTAGAAAACGAAACATTGAGTTGCGGAACAGGTGTAACGGCTGTAGCGATTGCCGCACACAAATTGGGGAAAACCCAAAACAATTCGGTAAAATTAAAAACCAAAGGAGGCGATTTAAATGTATCCTTTAACTTTAAAAAAGATGTTTACACCAATATCTTTTTAAAAGGCCCTGCTGTGCAAGTTTATAAAGGTTCTATAAGACTATGAAACCCTTAAAAGGACACATAACGTATTTACGTGCGCTTGAGCCCGAAGACCTCAACTTTCTGGAAAGTGTAGAAAATGATGCGTCGCTTTGGGAAGTGAGCGGCACACTCACCCCATTTTCTAAATATATTTTAAAACAGTATCTGTCTCAAGCCCAACAAGATATTTTTGAAGCCAAACAATTGCGCTTGGTAGTTTGTGAAGCTGACTCAGAAAAATCAGTCGGTTTAATTGATTTATTCGATTTTGACCCTCAAAACAAACGGGCGGGTATTGGCATTGTCATAAGCTCAGAAAATCGCCGTAAGGGTTTTGCTAACGACGCACTTAAAACTTTAATTAATTATAGCTTTAACACACTACAATTACACCAACTTTATGCCAATATTTTAGAAGACAACCCGATGAGCCTTGTACTGTTTAAAAATCATAATTTTGAAATAGTGGGTTTAAAAAAAGATTGGAATCATTACAATAATACTTTTAAAAACGAATGGCTTTTACAACTTTTAAATACAAATGCTTAAATCTCCTAAAAAAATAATTAGTGCTGTAATTTTACTTGTTTTGGTTATCGTATTTACCTTAACTATAAATATTATTTATGGCAAAAACACGCTAAAATCGGGATATGTTTTAATACCACATAGCACGACTATTGCCAGTTTAACCGACAGCCTAAGAACATACCTCAACAACGAAAGCTCATTTAAATGGGTGGCCTCGTTAAAAAAATATGACAAAAAAATTAAATCGGGACGTTATTTAATAAAGAAAGGATGGAGTAATAATACTTTAATTAATCATTTACGTAGTGGTAAACAAGAAGCTATAAATCTTGTATTTAACAACCAAAACAACTTAAACAGTCTTGCCGAAAGATTGGCCAAACAAGTTGAACCCGACGCTGTCTCTATTTTAAACGCTATGCGCGATTCTATTTTTTTAAAACAGCACCTTTTAACTATAGACAATGCTCTAGGCATTTATATCCCTAACAGTTATCAAGTGTATTGGAATATTTCCGCTATTGGTTTAAGAGATAAATTGTTTAAAGAATATCAACTCTTTTGGCAACGAAAAGGACGTCTTAAAAAGGCTGAAAATATACATTTAAGTCCCCAACAGGTTATAAGCTTGGCAGCTATTGTTCAAAAAGAAACGGCTAAGATTGACGAACGTCCTATTGTAGCAGGCTTGTATTTAAATCGCTTAAAGCGGGGTTGGCCTTTACAGGCAGACCCTACTGTGATTTTTGCTTTAAAACAACACTTTAAAAAAGACACCCTTATAAAGCGGGTATTGAATAAAGATTTACTCATTAAATCGCCTTACAACACCTATTTAAATAAAGGCTTACCACCCGGCCCCATTGCCATGCCCGATGTGTCGAGTATAGATGCCGTTCTAAACCCTTCAAAACACCGTTTTATGTTTATGTGTGCCAGCACAAAAAAGATAGGTTATCACGAGTTTGCAACCAATAAATACCAACATGCCAAAAATGCCGCTTTGTATCAAAGGTGGATTAGCAAACAAGGTATAAGACGGTAGAAATAATATTTTACAAAAATCTAAAGGCAAAGACGGAAAAAAATCAGATTAATACTTGTGAATAATAAAAATACAAGGTCTTTTGTGTAAATTGGGTTTGTGTTTTTTCCAATCGTTTACTGTACGTGATTTTATAAAGGCTGTAGGCAAGGTAATATCAGCCGCTACACATAACATAGTTGTTGGTGTTAATACCTGTAATAAATGGGTAAACAATTTATCGTTGCGATAAGGTGTTTCAATAAATATTTGTGACTGGTTTTGTGTTTTTGAATGTTTTTCTAAAAACTTTATTCTAGATTTTCGTTCATTTTGATCAATGGGTAAATAACCGTTAAAGGCAAAACTTTGGCCATTAAATCCCGAACTCATCATAGCCATTAAAATAGAACTGGGGCCCACCAAAGGCACCACTTCTATATTTTTTTTATGAGCCAAAGCCACCATTGTGGCGCCGGGATCGGCTATAGCCGGATTACCTGCTTCAGAGAGTAAACCCACATCAATACCGCTCAAACAAATATCTAAATAATGCCGGGTATTTTCTTCTTGAGTAAACTTATCAATTAATTGAATTTTTAAACTTTCTTGAGCTTTGCGAGGTGTAATTTTTTTGATAAAACGCCTAGCCGATTTTTCATTTTCAACAATATAGCAATTAACCTCGTTTATAACTTTCCTAACAGATAAAGGCAAAACTTCTAAAGGCTCATTATCGCCTAAAGTAGTGGGAATTAAATATAATTTACCTTTATCGTTACTCATTATTTAATTTTTTGGCCAAAGTGGTTGTCGCTTTGTCTAAAATAGAATATACCTGTTCAAACTGAATCATACCGCCGGTATAAGGATCGGGGACATCTACATTTTCCTCCGGAAAAAGTTCGTTTAAGAGCAGTTTAACTTTTTTTGTGTCGGTGTCATTTCTGGCTAAATCTTTTAAGGTGTGTAAGTTATTGGCATCCATGGCATAAATGACGTCGAAATTATCAAAATCTGCTTCAGAAAATTGACGACATTTCTGATATGAAATATCCAAATTATGCCTATCGGCAACAGCAATAGAGCGTTTGTCTGGCTTTTCGCCGACATGCCAATTACCTGTTCCGGCAGAGTCTATATAAAATTTTGAGTTGTCTAGTTTAGATTTTAAAAGTCCTTCGGCTAGCGGCGATCTGCAAATATTGCCTAAACAAACCATTAAAATATGTTTCATACCTCATGATTTTAATACGACAATTTTTTTGTTAAATCTTCTACGTATTTTCTAAATTGTTTGTCGGTTTCGGTAAGATTATCAACTGTTTTACAAGCATGAAGAACTGTGGCATGGTCACGTTTGCCAATTTGAGAGCCAATACTTGCCAAGGACGCCTTTGTCATACGTTTGGCAAAGAACATAGCCAGTTGGCGGGCTTGAACAATATGACGTTTACGTGTTTTAGATTGTAAAGTGCTCATATCCATTTCGAAGTATTTAGACACCACTTTTTGAATGTGCTCTATAGATATTTCGCGTTTGGTATTTTTAACAAATTTATCTACAATTTGTTTGGTAAGTCCTAAGGTAAATTCTTTTTTATTAAACGACGCTTGGGCTATCATTGAAATTAAAACACCTTCTAATTCTCTAACATTTGTCTTGATGTGTTTGGCTATATACTCTACAATTTCATCGGGCATAACCACGCCGTCTCTAAATAATTTGTTTTGAAGTATAGACACGCGGGTTTCGTAATCGGGCGCTTGCAGTTCGGCTGATAAACCCCACTTAAAGCGCGACAACAAACGTTGTTCTATGTCTTGCATATCTACAGGGGGTTTGTCTGATGTTAAAATAACCTGTCTGCCATTTTGATGTAAATGATTAAAGATGTGGAAAAAGACATCTTGGGTACCGGTTTTACCTGATAAAAATTGGACGTCGTCTATAATTAAAACGTCAATCATTTGGTAAAAATGAATAAAATCGTTTCTTGAATTGGTTTTAACCGCATCTATATATTGCTGAGTAAACTTTTCGGCAGAGATATACAAAACCGTTTTATCGGC
>CAZMBM010000057.1:0-13064 GCA_964564475.1 uncultured Flavobacteriaceae bacterium
GAATGGTCGCTTTTAAAGACATGTCTAATGGCGATGTTTTTATAACACGTTCTACGGCAGTTGCCAAAGAAAATATTGACGTAGATGGTCAAACATATCCACTTATTAAATTAGAGATTTCTAGAACTTCTCACCCTTACTATACAGGTAAAACAAAATTGGTAGATACGGCCGGTAGAATTGACAAGTTTAAAAGCAAGTACGCTAAGTTTAAAAAATAAGTTGTTAAACACAATCATAAAAAAACCTCGATTAAAAAATCGAGGTTTTTTTATATGCGTTATTTAACTTTTAAATCTTTTTCATCTGTTGTTTTAACATTTTTACCTGTTCTGCCAACATATTGTGCTTGTCTAATTTTTTAGCCTCGGCCAATAACATTGTCGCTTCGCGTTTTCTACGCTTTGTCATAGCAATACCAGCCAATTGTAATTTAGCCATCGCCTTGTCATGACTCATAGCCAAACCTATTTTAAGAGCCTTTTTAAATAATTTCTCAGCTTGTGTTATATTGGTTTGCGAAAGTAATAGCCCTTGTAAAAAATGATAATATCCTTCTTGATTTTTAATTAAGGCACTTTTCGGGTTCTTTATTTTAGCCAACCATTTACCTGCACCCGTAAAGTCTTGTTTTCGCAAACGAAAAAAAGCCAATAATAAAATTTCATTCTTAAAATAAAAGAACACAAAAATCCCTGCCAAGAGCACTAAAGAAATACCATTCATAATATGCGAGGCCATAAATTGCATTACAGACCAAGCCACAATAGCTGTGGCTATTACTAATTTTATATATTTATTAAACATATCTAATCCTTATTTTTTAAAATACTTTTGATACTTATAATTTGCCCATATACTCAAAGCCAAAGCCAAAGCCAAACCGATATAAATACCTTTTGGTATGGCTGCCGTCTCTCCTGCGGCATATGAGTGCAATCCTGATAATAAATGATTCACACCTAAATAAGTCATTAATATTGACGTAAATGCAAAAACAGATAAGATATTAAAAGCCAATCGGCCTCTTAATCCGGGAACCAATCGGGCATGCAATACAAAAGCGTAAACCATGATACTTATCAGCGCCCATGTTTCTTTCGGATCCCATCCCCAGTAACGCCCCCAACTTTCGTTAGCCCACATACCTCCCAAGAAATTTCCTATGGTAAGCATAACCAAGCCAACGGTGAGTGCCATTTCATTAATAATAGTCAGCTCTTTAATGGTTTTATCTAATTTCTTTTTGTTGTTTTTATTTACCATTGCAAATAATAACAACGAAATAAATCCTAAAATCAATCCTAATGTAAAAGGCCCATAACTCGCTACAATAATGGCCACGTGTATCATAAGCCAATACGAGTCTAAAACAGGCACTAAATTGCCTATGGCCGGATCCATCCAATTCCAGTGAGCTATCATCAATATCATGGATGTTACAAAGGCTGTTGCGGCAATTGTTAAGGTTGATTTTCTGCCAAAAACCAACCCAAACAGCATAGTAGCCCAAGCCACATAAATCATAGACTCATAGGCATTACTCCACGGGGCATGACCACTTATATACCACCTGATACCTAAACCAACTGTGTGATAGACAAATAATAACAGCACACTTAATGCACTTAATTTAATGAGTGTTTTTATTATTTTACCATCTTTAAATATTTGCATAATTACAAAAACAAACATCAAAGTGCCCGCCAACATATATTTCCAAAATAATCCTTTAAAAATATCGTATTTGTTATAAAATAATTCTAAATCTATTTTGCGTTCTGAAGGCATTACCTTTCTACCGTATTTCCTCTGATAATTAGAAATACCTGAAAGTACTTCGTCGGCCGTTTTAAAATTATTTGATTTTTTAGCATTTTCTAAAGCCTGCGCATAGAGAGGGATAATTTTTGACACTAATAATGAATCTTTCCCCGTAAAACCGGCTTTGGCCACATCGGTAAAAGAATACCATTTATTATTTGGGTCGTTTGGCAATGGGAAAAGCCTAAATATTTTACCATTTATAACATTATACAGCAAATTAATGCGGCCGTCAACATCTATAACACTTTGTTCAAATTTACTTTTAATCCTTTGTTTTGAAGCATTTTCTACGTAAGATAGAATCTTATAATTTCCTTTAGGGTCAAAAAAGTCTATAAAACGTGCATATTTTTGTTTTTCGGGAATTCCAATAATATCTCTAAGTCTTGTATTATCGGCTTTTATATAAATAAATGGCACATAAAACCAAGCTCTGGGATTAATGACCATTGACACAATGGCCTGATTGGGATTTAAATTTAAATAATTTTCATGTTTACTTACCTTTCGCATCAATTCAGAGGCAAAAGTATTTATAGGCAACATTCTTCCTCTGGCATCTTGAATTACCAAGCGTCCAAACTTTTCGGCTTGAGCTTTATCAATGGTAGTGGCATTTAAAATAGAATCGACTGTTGTACTATTTGGCATGTCTTGACTAAATCCGCTTAAGCCCATTAGCAAGGCTAAAATAGTAACTGTTTTAACCGATTTTAGTTTAGATAATTTTTGTTTTAAATCTGCAAAGCGGGTGTTTTTAACAAAAAAAATGAGTATTAATCCTAAAAACAAAAAGCCGTAGCCAACGTAAGTAACCCAAGTACCCCAAAAATCGTGATTTACAGAAAGACGTGTTTCTTCGTAAGTAGGTGTAATATTATATGACGCTTGAAAAAACTTATAGCCTTTATAATTTAAAATATGGTTCATAAAAATTCTAAAATCAAATATTTTATCTTTATCTATAACCGTAATTTCACTGGCATAAGACTTAGGACTCATAGAGCCGGGGTAACGGTCTAATTGAAAATCTCTTAATTTTATTGAAAAAGGTATGCCAATCTGTTTAGAGCCATAATTTAATCTAAAGTTTAGACCCCCTACATTAACAACCTTAGGAGTGTTTATATAGTATTTTCCACCGTAAAGTGCCGCATTTTTAGTTTGATTATTTGCTGTTACGGCTACTTCCAGTAAATCTTGTGGAAACTGATTTTTATTACCGCTTTCTACTTTTTTAAAACCCCTTATGGGTACTTCGGGCACAACAAACGCTAATTTCCCGAGGGTATAAAGCGACCTTAATTGAAAGTTTTGAAGGCTGTCTTTGGCAACAACTCCCTTAAATTTATCGGCCATCCTCATAAAGTTACCGGCTATCGGCACCTCTATTTTTAGTGGGCTTTCGTTTGAATTAGTAATAAAATTAATAGCACCGTCAATACGGCGGTTAAATGTAACCAAAGTGTTTCCAACACGAATAGCTTGACCATTTTCAATATAATGATCTTGCCTTGAACCACTTCCCGACTCAACAAAATGTAAATATAAATTTCCCGTATTTGACACTTCTATCTTTTCTGTAGCGTTGGGTACATATTTAACAAAAGAAATTTTTACAGGCGTCCCCTTGAATTCTGTATTAATCTCAAAATTATTACTCCCTATTTTAGATAAGAGTAGCGGCTTATAAATGGGTGTTTTTTCGTCTTTATTATTATCTATTTGGACTCTCAAAAACACTTTATCAGACAGCATTGAGTGTGCCGTTTCGCCCTCTCTAATTGGCATAATGCCCTCAAAACCGGCATAACGTGTAATCCCTGCACCAATAATGACAAAAATAAAGGACAAATGAAAGGCCAGTACCACCCACTTTTCTTTTCGCAATAATCTGTATTTTGAAATATTGTAAATAAAATTGATGACAAAAATAACCATAATGGCTTCAAACCACCAAGCATTATAAACCAAAGCTTTAGCTGTTTGAGTACCGAAATCATTTTCAATAAAAGTGGCTACGCCCATCGCTGTTGCAAATACCAAAAAAAGAATAGCCGTTAATCTGGTAGATGCTATGATATCAAGAAGTTTTTTCATTTTTTTCACTTTTAAAAGTAGTTGCAAATTTAAAGATTATTAATGTATTTCTATGCTTATAATTATAGTTAAATTGTTAAAGCTTTAACAACTTTTTAAAATTTAATATTAAAATCTAATCTCACCCTATCTCCCGATTCCAAAGCTGTTCCAATGGTTCTAATAGCCTTGACAAGATACCCTCTTAACACCAAATTAAAATTTGGACCCATTGTGTACATAAATCGGAATTCAGAGCCTTTAAAGTTACTTGAACGGTTATAGTTTACTGTTCCCCATCTCAGCCAATCGTCTTGAGCAAAATAATCAATAACGGCATATTTACCAATATAAGAGTAATAGTAGCCCAATAATATATCCCCTTTCTTTTTAGAACGACCATAATTAACATTAAAAACATAGGCTGTTGTTTCATTAATAAAAACGGGATTTATAGACGCATTTTTATTGTAATCTACCAAGTTGTTAAAATAGTCAACACCAAAAGTAAAATAACTGTTTTTGGGCTTTAGCTGCAAACTGGCGGTCCAAATAGCGTAATCCAGCAAAAAAGTACTTGTATTATCAGGTGTATTTGGCATATCTTTAAATGAAAAAATTCCCGAGCTAAGAACGTAATCTAATTTATCTGTTGCATTCATTACATTCATTTGAAATGTAAATGACCGCGCTTGATCTCCTCTAATTTGAGCCGAATTACTTGGTATAAAATACCCAAAAATCGAAGTCAATTTTAATCCTCTGTCATTTAATTTAAAATGTGACCCCATAGCAATTCCTTCCGGATTAACATCTTCATCCCAAAACAGTTCATTTTGTGTCCAAAACGGAAAACCATTTTCACCGCCCCATATCCAGTAATTACCTTTTTCATACTTTATAAAAACCTTATCAATACTTATTTCTGTCGGTTGAAATTCATTGCCAAAAGAAACTTGAGGTGATTGCTGATTTAAGGGATTTCCCGATCGTACTCTACCACCAAACTCAACATTTTCGTCCCATTTGTATTTAAATCCAAAACGCAACCGATATCTTAAACGGGCTCTATCTGTCCTAAAAGTACCATCCGTTCTCTGCGAATTCCAATCCAGTTCAGATCTAAATCTTACATCGCCGTATAATTTTAACTTTTGATTCATCGTTTGAGCACAATCTACTGTTGATGAAAAAACTAATAACACTACAAGAACAACTTTCAATCTTATACTTTTATTCAAGATTTTTGGCTTTGGTTAATTTCACACAAATATACTCTTACATAAATTAACTAATACTAATTTTTATCATTAATTAAGTGTTTTTAATGCAAAACAGAGTAATCATTGCTAAAAATCTATTAATTTTGTACTAAATTAAAAATTGACTATGAAAACTCATTGTTTATTTTTGTGCTTCTTAAACGTCTTTTTAAATATTAAAAGACGTGACCATTTCTGCTATTAAGAATTCTCTTTTTTAATTGATTAATTTTTTTTCACTCCTTTACTAATATAACATTTAAACATGAAATTACCCTACGCCGAACCCTATAAAATAAAAATGGTCGAAGCCATTAAGCGCTCAACAAAAGAACAACGATTACAATGGATAAAAGAAGCGCACTACAATTTGTTCAATCTTACCTCCGATAAGGTATTTATCGATTTACTTACCGATTCGGGCACAGGTGCTATGAGTGATAAACAATGGGCCGAAATGATGATAGGCGACGAGAGCTACGCCGGATCGGCATCGTTTACCAAACTCAAAAATACCGTTAAGCGGATTACCGGATTCAAATATTTTTTGCCAACACATCAAGGACGTGCCGCCGAAAACGTATTATTCTCGGCTTTGGTTAAAGCGGGCGATGTGGTTCCCGGTAATTCACACTTTGACACTACAAAAGGACATATTGAATTTAGAAAAGCCAAAGCTATTGACTGTACTATTGACGAAGCCTTTGATACCGGCAACTTACATCCTTTTAAGGGAAATGTTGATATCTCTAAATTAGAGCAGGTCTTTAAAAAGTATCCCAAAGAAAAAATCCCTTTTTGCATTGTTACCATAACTTGTAACAGTTCCGGGGGTCAACCTGTTTCTGTTAAAAATATAAGAGACGTTTCGGCACTTTGTAAACAATACGGCATTATGTTGCTTTTTGATTCGGCACGTTTTGCAGAAAACGCCTATTTCATAAAAAAGCGTGAAGCCGAATTTAGAGACAAAACAATTAAAGAAATTGCCAAAACATTTTTTAGTTACGGCGATGGTATGACTATGAGTTCCAAAAAAGACGGGCTTGTAAATATGGGTGGTTTCATCGCCTTAAACGATGAAGATATTTATAAAAAAGCCACTACCTTTAACATTATGTTCGAAGGCTTTATTACCTATGGCGGCATGAATGGTCGTGACATGGGGGCGTTAGCTGTTGGTTTAGACGAGGCAACAGAATTCGATTATCTGGAAAGCCGCGTAGAACAAGTGGCTTATTTAGGCAACAAGCTGGTTGAGTTTGGCGTTCCTGTTCAAAAGCCTATTGGTGGCCATGCCATATTCTTAGATGCCAATAAGTTTGTACCCACTATACCACGTGAAGAATATCGCGCTCAAGCCTTAGCTATAGAATTGTATATAGTGGGGGGTATTCGCGGTGTTGAAATAGGTACTATTTTAGCCGATAGAGATCCCGAAACACGTGAAAATCGCTACCCAAATCTAGAATTGGTACGATTGGCCATACCCCGTCGTGTTTATTCTTATAACCACATGGACTACATAGCTGTAGCTTTAAAAAAGATCTACGACACACGTACCGAAGCCAAACACGGTTATCGCATTATAGATGAAGCCCCTATTATGCGACATTTTACGGTTAAATTGGAAAAGATATAAAATAAACCAAAAGATTTAACAGACAATAAGTACCTTTGTCTAAATTTTGACTCATGCTAAGTAATGCCTCAAAGTATGCTATAAAAGCGACCCTTTTTTTAGTATTGCATTCAGATAAATCTAATAAAATAAGTGTTACCTGTCTGGCTAAAGAATTAGATGTTCCTGAACCCTTTTTAGCAAAAATTTTACAACAATTGGTGCGTAAAAAATTGTTATCATCTACAAAAGGACCCAAAGGAGGCTTCTACGCAAGTTCCGAAAATATTAAAAATTCTGTTTGTGATATTTTAGAAACTATTGACGGACACCCCTTGTTTAATAAATGTTTTATGGGATTAGAGAGGTGTAGCGAAGAAAATCCGTGTCCTCTACATTATTTAGTGGTCGATTTTAAAGAAAATCTTCTCAAAAAATTTAACGATATCTCTTTAGAAGAATTTGCTAAAGACATAGATGACGGGAACTCATTCTTAGATTTAAAACCTAAAAATTAAGCTTTCCTCTTTTCTAAGTATTCTCTAACCGAAAGGGGTCCCGAACCATAAATGAAGTACACAATAAGTAAAAATAATACTAACGATGCCAACTCAAAAGATTGTCCTCCCATCATTAATTTTGTATGGGCATAAACAAAAAAAGTTGCGCTAAACAAAATGGGTATTTGCATCAAGGCTCCTAAGCGTGTTAAAAACCCTATAGTTAGTAAAATACCTCCTAACAAATGAACAATACCTACTAAAGCTACCCACATAAAGTCTTGCTGCTCTACACCCAAATCTAAAATAGAACTCGGTCTGGTTACAATCATCCAACCCCTAACCAATAAAGCGATTCCTAAAAATATTCTAATTAAAGCATAGCCTAATGTTACTTTTGAATTTAGTGATTTTTGTAGTTTTTTTATGGTTTCCATAGTTTGGTAGTTTTAATTGGTTTAAAACTACCAATAAAATAATAAACTCACAAATTAAAAGACTTTTTACTTTTTTAAGAAATACTTTCTATCAAAATTTCTAAAATACCTATTGCGGCCTTAGCGATTTTTGTCCCCGGACCAAACACTCCCACAACACCTGCATCAAACAAGAATTGATAATCTTGAGCCGGAATAACACCCCCTGCAATAACCATTATATCATCACGACCGTAATCTGACAAGGCTTTTATAACCTGTGGTACCAAAGTTTTGTGACCTGCTGCTAAAGAAGATACACCTAGAATGTGAACATCGTTTTCTACGGCCTGTCTGGCCGCTTCGGCCGGGGTTTGAAACAAAGGCCCTATATCTACATCAAAACCTAAATCGGCAAAACTGGTCGCTACAACCTTAGCGCCTCTGTCATGGCCGTCTTGCCCCATTTTAGCCACCATTATTCGTGGTCTGCGCCCCTCTAAACCGGCAAATTTATCGGCCAAATCCTTTGCTTTTTTAAATTCAGAATCGTTTTTTATAGCTTTACTGTACACTCCTGTTATGGCTTTTATTGTGGCGCTGTGTCGCTTAAATACTTGCTCTAAGGCTTTTGATATCTCTCCTAAAGTGGCGCGTTTTTCGGCGGCATTTACGGCCAAATCTAGTAAATTTCCGTCACCTGTGCGGGCACATGTAGTCAATTTTTCTAAAGCCGCCTTCACATCGTCTAGATTTCTATTTTCTTTTAAGGTTTTTAAGCGTGCTATTTGTGAGGCGCGAACAGCCTCATTATCTACTTCAAGTATTTGCAAAGGTTCTTCGCGCTCTAACTGATAGATATTCACTCCTATTATCTTGTCCTGTTTACTGTCTATTCGTGCCTGTTTTTGTGCCGCAGCTTCCTCTATACGCATTTTGGGAATACCTTTTTCAATGGCTTTCGTCATCCCTCCTAATTCTTCCACTTCTTGAATTAAATCCCAAGCTTTTTGAGCGATATCTTCTGTCAAATCTTCAACGAAATCACTTCCTGCCCAAGGGTCAACAGTTTTTGTGATACCCGTTTCTTCTTGTAAATACAATTGTGTGTTTCTGGCAATGCGTGCCGAAAAATCGGTTGGCAAGGCAATGGCTTCATCTAAAGCGTTGGTGTGTAAACTTTGGGTACCGCCCAATACTGCGGCTAAAGCTTCAATAGTTGTACGGGCTACATTATTAAAGGGGTCTTGCTCTGTTAAACTCCATCCACTCGTCTGACAATGCGTTCTTAGCGCCAGTGATTTGGGGTTTTGTGGCTTAAATGTCTTGATGAGTTTTGCCCAAAGTAACCGACCGGCGCGCAATTTGGCAATTTCTTTAAAATGATCCATTCCTATACCCCAAAAAAAGGACAAACGCGGGGCAAATTCATCTATTTTCATACCCGCTTCTAAACCTTTACGGATGTATTCCAGGCCATCGGCCAAGGTATAAGCCAATTCAATTTCGGGCGTAGCACCGGCCTCTTGCATATGGTAACCTGATATTGAAATACTGTTGAATTTTGGCATTTTTTGTGCCGTAAACTCGAATATGTCTGACACAATTTTCATAGAAGGACGTGGCGGATAAATATAGGTATTGCGCACCATGAACTCTTTTAAAATATCATTTTGGATGGTTCCCGAAAGGGCTTCTAGTTGTACGCCTTGTTCTTTAGCCGCTACAATATAAAAAGCCAAAATAGGCAATACGGCGCCGTTCATTGTCATAGAAACCGACATTTTATCGAGTGGTATTTGATTGAATAACACCTTCATGTCTTCAACCGAATCTATGGCCACACCGGCTTTACCTACATCACCTTGCACACGCTCATGGTCTGAATCGTACCCGCGATGCGTAGCCAAATCAAAAGCAACTGAAAGCCCCTTTTGACCGGCCGCTAGATTACGCCTGTAAAATGCATTGCTCTCCTCGGCCGATGAAAATCCGGCATATTGGCGAATGGTCCACGGGCGACGAACATACATAGTAGAATAAGGGCCTCTTAAATAAGGGGGTATTCCGGCCACAAAATTCTCATGTTCAAAGTTTTGCGTTTTGAGTTTCGCGTTTTGAGTTTCAAGTTTTATATGTTGCAGGTCTTTTCTAGACATTTTATTTATTTTATATTAAAATCTAAAGGTGAATAAAAGTATTCCAAAGCAATATACACTCTCATTTCAATTAAATTAAAATCCTTATAATTAAATTTTAATAAGTTTTTAGTTAAAGTTCTCGAATTACCACTAAGAATCACAACATCAAATAAATTTTTAGAAAATTTAGTTGATGTTTTTTGACTAAAACAATTAATTAATTTACCATTTGTATTCACTAGATGTTTGCTTTTATATTTTGTCAGCAGCTTCTCTCTTTTGCGAATTTCTTCTTTTAACTTTAGAGTATCTCCCCCAACTAAGAAAATATTGTCTTCAGTATTTAAGCCTTCTTCATCCGCATAGGTAACCCAAATATCGTCTGATAAAATATTAAACGATTTTTTTAGTAATTCTTTACTTTTATTAGATGCTACTTTTAATATAAAACTATCTATGGGCTCTTCAAACTCATTTAAATATTTTTTAGTAGCCTTGTTTACTTCGTTTTTTGGAAAATTATAATAATTACAAATGTCCTTTTCAAAAGAATTAATCATTTCATTCAATACAGCTACTTGTTTATTAGATAAACAATCATTCAAAACTATTTCTTTATTCGTTTCTTTTTGACAACTTAGTATTATCACAAATAATATTAAAAAAAATCTATTCATGTTTTAATCTTTCCTTTTCTAATTTTTCTGCCAACCTTTTAGGCACAATAGGTTGAATAAGTGTTTTATGAGGTTTTGTCTTAAAAAACGGATACAACTCTAAATCTTCAGACATCTTGTCTTGTAAGTTAGGAAACTTGTTAACACCTATTAACTGTAATTCTCCGGCATCAAATTGGGTTTGTTCTTTTTGGGCATTTTCAATTATTTTACGTTGAATAGTTCCTGAAAATAATTGATTGACAAAACCTTTCTTTTGTTCTATTTCTTTAAACAACTGAAGGGCTTTTTCAGCTATCTGTGTTGATAGTGTTTCTATGTAATAAGTTCCTTTTACAGCCTCTTTGGCTACTTTAAAATGACTCTCTTCCTGTAAAATTAATAACTGATTGCGGGCTATACGTTCGCCAAAAGTATTTGATTTGTGATACACGCTGTCATAAGCAATATTATTTATTATATCTGCACCTCCTAAAGCGGCACTCATACATTCGGTTGTGGTGCGCAACATATTTACGTTGTAATCGTAAATAGATTTATTGCGTAAAGTCGGTTCGGCGAAAATAATAGGTTTAAAAGCAAATGTGTATTCTTTAACCAGCACGTCAAACAGGTATCTAAAAGCACGTAATTTGGCAATTTCTAAAAAATAATTACTGCCTATGCTAAAATTTATAAAAATCTCTTTTGACTTAGGCATAGGAAAAAGACCTTCTGAAAAAACGTTAAAATACTCATTTAAATGAGCCAAGGCATAGGCTACCTGCTGTACTGCATTGGCTCCTGCATTTTGATATACACCTGCATTAACGGCCAAAACCGAAATATTATCAGAAGCCTTTGATAATATTTTTGCTGTATTTTTATGGTCTTCTTTGTTATTTTTAAACCAATGACCCGAAGTCGTTAAATGTCCAATAATATCAATATTTAAGGCACATTTACAAAATTTTACATTTTTTAAGAGGTCGGCAATAAAACTGTAAGACAGGAAGTTGAGTTTAAAATAAATAGGGCACAATTCAGAAACACCCTTAAAAAGTGTTTCAAAATCAAATGGTGTATCAGCTACAAACCTAAGTGCTGTGGCACCATTTTTTATGGCCTTTTTTGCTAATTTATTAGCGATAGAAACGTCGTCTATAAAAATAGTCTGACAGATTTTAAACGTTTCTGCAGGTACGTTTACATCTAAATATTGCGTTGTATCTTTATGATAAAAAGGATTGATGGTAATCCCTTCATTAGTCTTTGTTAAAAGTGTGCTGTTGTAGTCGGCTCCTTTTAGGTCAAACTGAATTTTTTGTTTCCATTGCTTGGCAGAAACAGGCTCAAATTCGTTAAAACTAAGTTTCGACATATCTTTATTTATTTATTGTATCAAATTCTATGATATAAATATCTTCGCTATCGCGTTTAAAAAAATAGGTTTCACGACCGTATTTTTCGAGTTTGTTACTGTCTTTTAATTGTTTTATTATCTCTTTATCTTTTGCTATTTCTTTAGAAAAATAATTTATTGACTTTTCTAATTTAGATTTTTCTTTGTTTAAGTCATGATGTGTTAGGTACGAATTTTCATCAAAAAAAAGCATCCAAACAATAAAGACAATTAAAATCAGCACATATTTATTGCTCAAAATTTTAACCCATTTCTGCTGTCTTATATTTTTTAAAGTCATAAACGTTCGTTAATAACTGTTCTCACAATATCTACAGCTACGGTATTATAGCGGTCATTGGGGATAATAATATCGGCAAAATTTTTAGTAGGCTCTATAAATTGCTGATGCATAGGCTTTAAAGTGTCTTGATATCGCGAAAGCACTTCGCTAATATCTCTGCCTCTTTCTGAAATATCTCTGCGAACACGTCGTATTAAACGTTCATCGGCATCGGCATGTACAAATATTTTGATATCAAAAAGGTCTAACAGCTCTTGGTTGTTAAAAATTAAAATACCTTCTACTATAATTACTTTTCGCGGATGGGTTAACAATGTGTCTGAAGTACGGTTATGTGTAACAAACGAATAAATGGGTTGTTCTATAATTTCACCTTTTTTCAAGGCTTTAAGATGCGATACAAGTAATTTAAAATCTATTGCTTGAGGGTGGTCGAAATTTATTTTAGTGCGCTCTTTATAAGATAAGTTAGAATTTTCGTTATAATACGAGTCCTGTGAAATCACTGTTACCTCATCGGCAGGCAACTCGTTTAAAATTTGATTTACAACAGTTGTTTTACCACTTCCTGTTCCTCCGGCAATACCAATTATAAGCATCTTTAATTTTTTAATTGTGTTACAAATTTATGAAATTAAATACTTAAATAGTACTTGTTCTGAGGCTTGTTAGTAATAAGTTATAAAAACAAAATTTACAAACAAAATTTATAATTTGACTACAGTACAAAAAAAGGCAACTATTACCCAAAGAATGATAGTGTGTAAAAAAGAGGCTGTCTGAAAAGACAGCCTCTTTTTGCTTAGTCGGGATGACAGGATTTGAACCTGCGACCACACGGCCCCCAGCCGTGTAC
>CAZMBM010000058.1:0-12927 GCA_964564475.1 uncultured Flavobacteriaceae bacterium
AAATTGGGTAAATCGTGCGTGCCAAAATACTGATCGACGTTGGTAATTTCTTTTTCTAAATCGGGTTTGTAGCGTTCACTCAAACAACCGGTAACAAAAACTTTATCCACTTCGCCACGTTCTTTTTTCTGAGCGTAATGCAAAATAGTATTTATGGACTCTTCTTTAGCATCACCAATAAAACCGCAGGTATTTATGACGACTATATTGCCTTCGTCATTTTTATCTTCGTGCACCACCTCTTTATTGTTGGCTTTGAGTTGCCCCATTAAAACCTCACTGTCGTAAATGTTTTTAGAGCATCCTAAAGTGACGACGTTTATTTTATTTTGTTTTGTGGATTTGGTTCTCATAAATTGGATATTGGCATTGGGTATCTAGTATCTGGTAGCTGGTATTTTTTGTTTTTTATAAATTATTAGAATTAGTTCTTTGCAGCAGATACTTTATTCCTGATACTGGCTATTTATTTAAAAAAAGAATCTACAAATTCAAACTTATTAAACACTTGCAAGTCGTCAATCCCTTCGCCCACACCAATGTATTTAACAGGAATTTGAAACTGGTCTGAAATACCAATCACCACACCGCCTTTAGCGGTACCGTCTAATTTGGTTACGGCCAAGGCATTGACTTCGGTCGCCTTGGTGAATTGCTTGGCCTGCTCAAAAGCATTTTGACCGGTAGAGCCGTCTAAAACCAGCAAAATTTCGTGTGGGGCATCGGACAGAACTTTTTTCATAACATTTTTTATCTTGGTGAGCTCATTCATCAAGTTGACTTTATTGTGAAGCCGTCCGGCGGTATCTATAATAACCACATCGGCATTTTGTTTAACGGCCGAGGCTAAGGTATCATAGGCTACAGAAGCGGGGTCACTGCCCATTTGCTGTTTTATTATGGGTACTTCAACACGATCTGCCCATACTTGTAATTGATCTATAGCAGCCGCTCTAAATGTATCGGCTGCACCTAAAATGACGTTTTTACCTTGCTTTTTAAATTGAGAAGCCAGTTTGCCAATGGTTGTGGTTTTCCCCACACCATTCACGCCAACAACCATTATTACATAAGGTTTTGTAGTATTGGGTATTTCAAAATCTGTGGCGTTTCCGGAATTTGTTTTAGCGAGTAAAGCCGCTATTTCTTCACGCAGAATCCCATTTAACTCACCTGTACCCAGATATTTATCTTTAGCCACACGGGCTTCGATGGCGTCAATTATTTTTAAAGTGGTTGTGACACCTACATCAGACGATACTAAAACTTCTTCTAAATTATCTAAAACAGCGTCATCTACTTTAGATTTTCCGGCCACGGCTTTAGATAATTTTCCAAAAAAACTGGTTTTTGTTTTTTCTAATCCTTTGTCTAAAGTTTCTTTTTTATCGGCAGAAAACAATCTTTTAAATAAACTCATCGGTTGATTTTTGGTTTGTATTTAAGTGATTAAAAGTGACAAATATATAAAAACAAAAAGCTACTTTCGTATTAAAAGTAGCTTTTGTAAAAGTTGATAAAAATGATTTATTTTTTCAAAAAATCATTTACTTTACTCGGATCCATAATAGATTCTACAAAGGTATAAGCGCCTGTTTTAGGAGAGCGTACCATTTTGACAGCCTTTGTTAAACGTTTAGAACCTGTTTGTAACGATGCTACTGATTTTTTAGCCATAACTCTTAATATTGTGTTATTTAATTTCTTTGTGAACCGTCATTTTTTTCAAGATGGGGTTGTATTTTTTAACTTCCAATCTGTCGGGTGTATTCTTCTTGTTTTTAGTTGTAATATACCTAGATGTACCGGGTAAGCCTGTAGCTTTATGCTCTGTACACTCTAAAATAACCTGAATTCTATTACCTTTATTCTTTGCCATTACCTAATAACTTATTTTTTTAAATATCCTTTTTCGCGCGCTTCTTTAATAACCGCCGCAATGCCTTTTTTATTTATGTTTTTCAAGGCTGATGTAGATACTTTTAGGGTTAACCATTTATCTTCTTCCGGAATGTAAAAACGTTTTTTAGTTAAATTGACATTAAACTTGCGTTTTGTTCTGTTTAATGCGTGCGAAACGTTGTTTCCTGTCATTGCTTTTTTACCGGTAAGCTCACAAACTCTAGACATCTTTTTAATTTTTTAAACGAGGTGCAAATTTACATATTAATTAAACAATAGCAAACTATTTTTTAAGGTTTTTTACAAGCTGATTTCTAAGTATTTCTAGGGCTTTGAAAGTGGCTTTGCCGATGACCTTTTCACGGGGTTGTCCAAAACGGAACTCTTGTACAAAAACATCGTTTGGGGCAGCTAAGGCAATAAAGACTACTCCAACCGATTTATCTGTTTTGTCTGTCGTTGGGCCGGCATTACCTGTAGTGGCGATGGCATAGTCCGTTTTGAGAATTTTTTGGACATTAACTGCCATTTCTTGAGCGACCTCTTTACTTACAACAGAGTGGCTATCAATAGTTTGTCGGCTTACATTTAAAACAGATTCCTTTACCTCTGCAGCGTAACTCACTACAGCCCCTTTAAAATAACGGGAAGCCCCTGCAACACTTGTAATAAGGCTTGCAATAGCTCCGCCGGTACAGCTTTCGGCTGTAGCCAATGTCATATTTTGTACCTGTAAAAGTTTTCCCACAAGAATTTCTAAAGGCTCGGTATCTTCTGTTCCTAAAATAATATCACCTATTAAAGCTTGCAATTTTACCGCTTCGCGTTCTACAAGCTGTGTGATTTTTTCTTTTGATTGTCCTTTGGCCGACAAACGCAAGCGCACACGTCCAAAAGCCGGCAGATAAGCTAATTTTAATAGCGATGGTAAATTATTTTCCCAATCGGCTATTTTCTCGGCCAACATACTTTCGCCCATACCGTAAGTCAATATGGTTTTGTGATAGATAAAGGGTAAATCGAATATTTTCTGTAAAAGCGGTAAAACAGATTGCGTCATTAACCCCTTCATTTCTGTAGGAACGCCCGGCATAGAAATAAATACTTTATCTTTCTCTTCAAACCACATGCCCGGCGCCGTCCCGTAATAATTTGTCAAAACTTTGGCTTTAGAAGGCACCAAAGCTTGCTGTCTGTTAACTTCGGTAAACGGATAATTTATCTTTTTAAATAAGCCTTTAATATGCGATACAACATCATCGTGTAACACCAAGGTGTCTTGAAAATATTTTACTAAAGTCAATTTAGTAATATCGTCCTTTGTAGGCCCCAACCCTCCTGTAATTAAAATAATGTCTGCACGTTTTTCGGCTTCGTTTAAAGCGTCTAAAATATGCTGTTCCGTATCGTGAATAGAAGTTATTTGGTACACTTCTATACCTATGTTGTTGAGTTCTGCAGCCATCCATTTAGAGTTGCTGTCTAAAATCTGACCTATTAAAATTTCGTCGCCAATGGTAATGATTTCTGCTTTCAAAAAATACGTTTTAAAGTCAGCTCAAAAATACTTGAAATTTACCATAAGTCCCTTCAAAAAGTAAAAAAAGGGGAAATTACCTTTTTGGGTCTATATAATAATTTATTATCTTTACAAAATAATCATTAAATCGACTAATTATGTTTAAACAATTCCTTACAGTGGTTTTTGTACTGCTCTTTTGTGTTTCAATTCAGGCACAAGACAAAAAGAAAAGCATCAAACCCTTTAGAATAGGTGTAAAAGTAGGTGTTCCAAATATTGTAGGTGGTAACGTCGAGCTTGTCTTTTTTAAAAGACTTGCGGCTTATGTAGATTACTCTTCTTACTCAGGTACTTTTAGCGATGTAGATGTTAGTTTTAACCATTTTGAAATTGGTGGTAATATCTATTTTAATCCGACAGGAAAAGGCTTTTACGGGTCTTTTTCTTACAGCAGTTTTAGTTTAGATGGTTCTTATGCAGGTGCCCAAACAGATAATGGTATTACTTTTACCGGACTGGCAACAGGTAGTCTTGCCATCAATACCATAAATGCTAAACTGGGTTTAAAATTAGGCCGCTCTTTTTATTTTAGAACGGAAGTTGGCTATGGATTTGGCACTATTCCGGATACTATTACCGTAACCGGCACCGTAACCGGTGGTGGTGGTACAACTACCGAAACAGGTACAGAGCCTATTCCAGATATTCCCGGTATAAGCTCTAGTGGTTTGCTCATTTTTAATATCGGATTTGGTATAGGTTTTTAAACAACTATCTTAAAAAATAAAGAGCAGAAATAGTCTTGTACTTTTTCTGCTTTTTTTTGCGCAATAATTACCTAAACTTATCGATTTAAGTATCTTTGTCAAAATTTTTGTCTTGCATAGTAAAACTCCAAAAATTGTTGCTTATTGGCTCTTACTGGGCGCCTTTTTGGTCATAACAATGGTAGTGGTTGGTGGTATTACACGCTTAACACACTCCGGACTTTCTATGGTTAACTGGCATCCTATTTCGGGGATTGTACCCCCCTTAAATAAGGCCGAATGGACAGCCGAGTTTGACAACTACAAAACGTCACCCGAATATATAAAATACAACTATCATTTTTCTTTAGAAGATTTTAAATCTATTTTTTGGTGGGAATTTATCCATCGTTTTATAGGGCGTATAATCGGTATCATCTTTTTAATACCTTTTCTATGGTTTTATTTTACAAAAAAACTACAAGACAAAAATCTGATTAAACACTTGCTTATTATATTTTTACTGGGTGGCTTACAAGGTTTTATAGGTTGGTTTATGGTAAAGAGCGGATTGGTAAATCGTCCCAGCGTGAGTCATTTTAGACTGGCCTTACATTTAAGTACCGCCCTGTTTTTGTTTGCTTATATTCTATGGTCGGCCCTACCCATTTTGAAACCTCTTTCTAAACCGCAAGCTTATTTTAATAAAATACATAAAAGTTTAAAAATTCTTATAACCTTGGTAAGCCTGCAAATAATTTACGGGGCTTTTACAGCTGGACTCAAAGCGGGTTATATTTACCCTACTTATCCCAAAATGGGTTCCGATTGGCTTCCCGATATAGGCCTCGACAGCCTTAAAAATACCGGTATTTCTGCCCTTGTAGAAAACCCTATTTTGGTACAATTTATCCATCGCTGGTTGGCTATTATTGTGTTGTTTTTCTTTGTGAGATTTTACCTTAAAGCACGTAAGTTAAACCTAAATACCTCTCAAACAAAATGTAACAATACCCTTATCGGCCTTATTGTTTTACAAATAACATTAGGTATTTTTACTTTGATTAACGCCGTACCTGTTAGCTTGGGTGTTTTACACCAATTAGGGGCGGTTTTGGTATTGGGTACTTTAGTTGTAAGTTTATATTATTATAGGGATGAAGAAAGAATTTAAATAGCTCATTTCATTTTGATTTCAAAGATTATTTTTCCACCGTTAGCTCGAGTATCATTTGTGCCCTTATTTTACTGAGGTTTTACTGCACAATAACGCAGACTTTTCCGACTTTTGCGAACTTTTTTGTCCATACTTTGGGTATCTATAAGTCTAGCACCACATTCAGCAATAGTCTGTTCAACCAATTGCGTAGAAATTTTATGCACCTGTATAGGAGGCTTACCTCGGACTTTTTTCCAAAATGGTTTTAAGCGTTCATTTTTGAAGGTA
The DNA here is from genome assembly GCA_964564475.1 of uncultured Flavobacteriaceae bacterium. Taxonomy (GTDB): domain Bacteria; phylum Bacteroidota; class Bacteroidia; order Flavobacteriales; family Flavobacteriaceae; genus CG1-02-35-72. The sequence goes on from CAZMBM010000058.1 coordinate 5,618, forward strand.
TAGAACATTTGGGCAAACGACCCTGATTTCGGTTCTGCTACGGTGCGTACCTGAAATAACGCCGTACCTCCTGGTTTTAGAATACGAAAGAATTCCCTAATATAAATAACTTGATACCGAGGTGGCATATGCTGTAATACAATATTAGTGTATACGAAATCGAATGTCCCTGTCTCTAAGCATTTCAAATGCGATTCGACATTAGTGATGTAGGTACAGTTATCACCGTATTTATTAAATTTTTTAGCGTTTTCAATCATAGTATTAGAAATATCCACACCAGTGACACGCTCAAAGTGATAGCAGAGACTTTGTGTGAGACGACCTACGCCGCAACCAAAATCAAATGCATTACCGCGGTTTACAGTTATATCAAGATTATCTAGATAATCCATTATTTCGTTGATTTCTTTACGGCCTGAGGTGAAAAAATCCTTCGTATCCCACTTACCTCCACGCTTCTTATTGTCTGTGAGAATTGCCCATAGCGGGTCTTCACCGCCTACTTTTTCAAAAGCTTTTTGAACGTCCTTTAGTGACATAACTTAAGTTTATTCATTTTTTTATTAATACAATATTTGATTCTTGGTAAAAGTGAGCTTTGGCAAAAGTAATCGGTTGCATGATGCTTTTAAATAGTTCATAACTGTGAATGTCAATTTCAAATGTTTTAACAGACTTGATGTTTTCAATTAATTGATTCGGTTTTTACTTAAATTTCTTGTCTTTTTTAATTTTGTTTGAAAAGCTAATTAAAAGAGTCATGAAAAGTAGAACTCTATTTTTTTCATTTTTAAAACTTTGATTTATTTAAAATACCTTATATCAATTCTCATTACCACCAACTTGTCATTTTATATCGAATATAACTAATTATCAGTAGCTTACTTAACTTTAACCTCAAAAGCCTTTTGCCCTTCTAAAACACCTCTTAAATTATCATCGGGCTTTACTTTCCCCACACCGGCCGGTGTGCCCGTAAAAATGATATCTCCTTTTTTAAGCGTAAAAAATTGTGAAATATAACTTATCAATTCGTCAATGGCCCACAACATAAATTTAGAATTGCCGTCTTGTACCAAGGTGTCATTCTTGTAGAGTCGGAATTTTATTTCAGATAAATTAAAATCGGATTTAGGGTAAAAATTACCAATAACCGCACTGCCGTCAAAGGCTTTGGCTTTCTCCCAAGGCAATCCCTTGGCTTTGAGTTTACTTTGCAAGCTACGTTCTGTAAAATCGATTCCCAAACCTATTTCATCATAGTATTTAGGTGCAAACTTGGGTTCGATAAACTTCCCTACTTTGTTAATCTTAACCAAGATTTCTACCTCGTAATGAATCTCATCGGCGAAGGCCGGAATAAAAAACGGGATATTTTTAGCCAAGATAGCCGAATCGGGTTTAAGGAATATAACGGGATCTGCAGGCTTTTCGTTTTGAAGCTCTTCTATGTGTTTGGTGTAATTACGGCCTATGCAGATTATTTTCATTGTGTATAATTAAAGACCCTTCGACTGTGCTCAGGGTGACATTTAGTTTTGAATAGTATAAATCAAGGGAACTTTGGAAACTGTTTAAAATCGGGATCGCGTTTTTCTAAAAAAGCACGTTTACCCTCTTGGGCTTCTTCCATTAAATAATACATTAGAGTGGCGTCTCCGGCCAGTTGCATCAAGCCGTGTTGACCGTCTAACTCTGCATTGAGCGAACGTTTAATCATACGCAAGGCCATAGGCGAGCGTTTTTGCATGGTTTTACACCATGACACCGTTGTGTCTTCTAATTCGTCAAGTGGTACTACCTTATTTACCAAACCCATATCAAGAGCTTCTTTGGCTGTGTACTGTTCGCACAAAAACCAAATTTCACGGGCTTTTTTCTGACCGACAATACGCGCCAGGTATGACGATCCAAAACCACCGTCAAAACTGCCCACTTTGGGGCCTGTTTGGCCAAATTTTGCATTGTCTGAAGCGATGGTTAAATCGCATACAACGTGTAAAACATGACCGCCACCAATGGCATAACCATTGACCATAGCGATAACGGGTTTGGGTATTTCGCGAATTTTTTTATGTATATCGAGTACGTTTAAACGCGGTACGCCGTCTTTACCTACATAGCCGCCCACACCTTTTACATTTTGGTCGCCACCGGCACAAAAAGCTTTATCGCCGGCTCCTGTAAAAATAATGATATCAATATCGGGACGCTCACGACAAATATCCATCGCGTCGAGCATTTCGAAATTGGTCTCGGGTCTAAAAGCATTATAGACTCTTGGGCGGTTAATGGTTATTTTGGCAATACCTTCAAAAAATTCAAATTTAATGTCTTCGTAAGCTTTAATAGCTGTCCATTTCCTCTGTGTCATGGGGTGTTTTTTTTGTGATTGTAAAGATATAACTATTGCTTTTACTAAAAAAATTTTAGTAACTTCGGATTTTTAAATTCTAACAATGAAAAATCTCTTTTTAAGTTTTTTTCTACTGTGTTTTTTACAGCCCCTTTTCTCTCAAGTAAAAACACAAAATTTCGAGTCGAAAATATTACAACAATACAGAAATATAAAAATATACGTACCTAAATCTTATGAAAGAGATTCTACAAAAGTTTACCCTTTAGCGGTTATTTTAGATGCCCAAGATTTATTTGACATTTACGTAGCCAATTCTAAATTATTGGCCAGAAAACAAGAAGCCCCCGAACAGATTATTGTAGGTATCCCGCAATTAGAATCACGTACAGACGACTGTGCCTACGATAAAAACACCAGTTTACCCACTTCGTTTTCAAAAGATTTCAAAGATTTTATCGACTTAGAATTATTACAAGACATTGACGATAATTACCGTCTATCGCCCTTTAAAGTAATTGTTGGTAGGTCATTAACAGCTAATTTTATCAATTACTTTTTTATAGAAAATAATCCCATATTTAACGCTTACATAAACTTAAATCCCAGTTATGCCGATGGTATGGCCTCATTAATAAGAAATAAAATTCCCAATCTTTCTATTCCTACTTACTATTATATGAGTTCGGGGTCATTTAACAGCGAAGAAAAGCGAGCACGTATAGAGGGTATGTACAGTCTGCTTAAAACGTACAACAATCCTTTTTTAAATTACAAGTTGGTAAATTACAATGAGGTGACTTATTCAGCGTCATTAGGCATGGCTATCCCAAATGCCTTGGCTTTTATTTATAAAGTGTATGGTCCCATCTCTAAAGAAGAATATGAAAACAAAATTTCTAAGATGTCCCCTCCTGATGCCATTACTTTCCTAGAAAAGAAATATGTAGAAATTGAGTATTTTTTTGGCACAAATATCAAAATACGCCAAAAAGACATATTGCGTATTGAACCCATGATTATTGAAAAAGATGACGGCGATTATCTCAACGAATTTGGTAAAATGATTTTGCGAATTTATCCTAATTCAGCTTTGGGCTATTACTATATTGGTCTGTATTACGAAACGGGACGCCGATACAAAAAAGCCCTTAAATACTACAAAATAGGCTACTCTAAAATAGACCAAAGCGACCCTAATTTAGATGCTTATTACGAAAACATAGACCGTGTTATAAAAAAGAAACTTAACGATAATTAAATATCAAAAAATATCATGAAAAGACTACTAATTGTATTGTTTGTATGTGTTCTAACAACATCCGTTTTTGCCCAAAAATACGCCTTTAGCACCGTAAAAGACATTCAAGCAACTCCCGTTAAAAACCAAGGTAATACAGGTACTTGCTGGAGTTTTTCTACCTCTTCTTTTGTTGAATCAGAAATTAAACGTCTCAGTGATATGGACATTGATATTTCTGAAATGTATTTTGTGAGAAATACCTATACTATAAAAGCTTGGGATTATGTTATGCGTCAAGGACATGCCCAATTTAGTGAAGGAGGATTGGCACATGATGTTACCAATGCCATTCGCAAATTTGGCATGGTACCTCGTAGTGTTTTTAGCGGTTTAATTAATGACCAAAAAGGCTATGACCACGAAGAAATGTTTACCCTTTTAAAGACAACTTTAGATGAGTTCATAAAAAATCCCAACAAAAAGGGCTCTGCCGAATGGAAAACAGCCATGAACACTATTTTAGATACTTATATGGGTAAAAACCCTGTTACATTTATTTACAAAGGCAGTATGTACACACCTCAAACTTTTGCTGCCATTACCAAGTTCAATCCGGATGATTACGTAACCATTACCTCGTTTACACAGCAACCTTTTTATTCTAAATTTATTTTAAATATTCCCGATAATTTTTCTAATGGATTCTTTTACAATGTTCCTCTAAACGATATGATGGGCATTATAAATACCGCATTGGCTAATGGTTATAGCGTAGAATTAGACGTAGATGTTTCTGAACCCACTTTCTCATCAAAAAACGGTATTGCTGTCTTACCCCTTAATGTAAATGATAATAAAAAAAGTCTGACTGAAATCGTTCCCGAACAAAAAGTAACGCAGCTCTCTCGTCAGCAAGCTTTTGAAAACTACAGCACCACAGACGACCATCTCATGCAAATTACCGGAATGTTAACCGACCAAAATGGCACTACTTATTACAAGGTTAAAAACTCTTGGGGTACTAAATTAGCCAATGGTGGCTACGTTTATATGTCTGAAGCTTATGCCCGCATGAAAATCATATCTATTATGGTACACAAAGACGCCATTTCTAAAGAATTAAAAGGTTTGTTGAAACTATAAATTAATGGAAGTCTTACTAAAACATGGTACAATAATTAGTGATGACAAACTTCATATAAATGATGATGTTAAGACCAATAATTATATATTAAAATTTTTATATATCGTTACTGGTTTTGCTTTAGCTTCTAATGGTTTTAATGTCTATATTAACGTTTCAAAACCTCTTGTACTATTATTTATTTTACTTTTTATTTATGATATTATAATCTTAATTGGTGTTTATAAGCGCTCTGATGCAATTGAAATTGATTATACTGATATTAAAAAAGTAAGTCTTAAAAATTATTGGAAAATAAAAAATACGGTAGTTTTAAAATTGCAAAATGGTAAAAATAGAATTATAGGTGGTTTTAAAAATATTGAAGATGCCAAAAAATTTATTCAATTTATAGAATCTAAAATTATTTCAAAATCTTAAAATACTCTTTTAACACCTTGTCATTTAATTCTCTTGGCGTACTTATTTCGAGCAGTTTGGGCTGTTGTGCCCCCTCGTCAAAGAAACTTTCTAGAGCCTTTTTTACCCCCCCCTCATTGGCAACATACGTATAATAAAAATGATACATGTCACACAACTGCTTGGCTGTAAAATTATGGGGCGCTTCAAAATATTCGAGGGCTTTTGTGGTTTGCGGGCCGGGCAAAATTCTAAAAATACCACCACCGCCATTATTGATTAAAATAATCCTAAAATGAGAGGGAATATATTTATTCCACAAGGCATTACTGTCGTAAAAAAAACTCAAATCACCTGTTATAAGTATGGTTTGTTGTGCACTTGCTACTGCCGCTCCAACAGCTGTAGAAGTACTTCCATCTATACCGCTTGTCCCGCGGTTGCTATAAATCTCTAAGCCCTTAGGTAATTTAAACAATTGGACATACCTAATAACCGAACTGTTAGCCAATTGTAAAAGCCCCTTTTGCGGGAGGTTTTTAATGAGAATATTAAAAACGCTTAAATCTGAAAAAGGAACAGTTTTCATAAATTTAAGATGTTGCTTTTCAACTTGTTCATTACGGTTTTTCCAAATATTTTTATAAGAACTTTCTATATTTATACGACATTCTTGCAACTTTTTTAAAATAGCTAAAGGGTCATATTTAATTTGAGCTGTTAAACAAAAATAAGTATCGGGTGCCGTGTATTCTGAAATGTGATAATGTTTTTGCGGGCTGTGTTTTCTTAAAAATTGCTTGATACGCTTAGAGACTACCATCCCACCAAAAGTGAGCAATAAATCGGGTTTGAAAATCTCTAATTGGGCATCGTCTAAAGAGAAAATTAAATTGTCTATCGTATTTATAAAATCGTCATGATGTACATTCGACGTTGTCTCTGTCAATACAATAACCGACGGGTCATGTGCTAGTAAACCTAAAACATCGTTGAGTTCTGTATCCGGTTGATTTACACCTACCAAAATCATTTTAGATGTGGCTTTTGACCAATCCTCCAATAATTTAGAGTGTTTTCCTGTATTGTTTAAAACCTCATTTTGTGTAAAATTAAACACAGGTAAGCTAATACTTTTACTGTTTGCTTTATTATAAAGCGGCTCTTCAAAAGGCATATTAATATGAGCAGGGCCTTTTTTATACATCGCCGCAGACAAAGCTTTTTCTATTAAATGAGCATTATCGGTTGAATGACTATCATCATCAATCAGATTGGCATTGTACAAACTGTGATTGGCAAATACATTTTCTTGACGGATGGTTTGCCCATCGGCAATATCAATTTTGTCTTTAGGCCTGTCGGCCGATACAATCACAAGAGGTATATTACTGTAAAAAGCTTCGGCTACAGCCGGATAATAATTTAATAAAGCAGATCCCGAAGTACACAATAACAGAACCAGTTTTTGTGTTTGTTGTGCCATTCCTAAAGCAAAAAAAGCGGCACTACGCTCATCTACAATACTATATGTATTGAAAAACGCATCGTTAGTGAATTCAATTATCAAGGGCGCATTTCTAGATCCCGGCGAAATCACTACATTCTTAATATCATAAAATCGACAGGCTTTTTGAATTAATAAGGCTAAAACTTTTGAAGTATGCGACATCGCTTTTATTAAATCTTTAAAGGGGTAAATTTAAACATATTTAACTCTAAACGATATGCAAAACAAATAAAAAATCATTTAATTTGTCAATAAAAGGCTTCCTATTTTACAGTCTAAGCAGCGATTTTTGACACAATAGTTGTTTTTTAATTGTAAAAGGGCTTGCGTTTTATAAGCACTTTCGGACGTCAAACCCAAAGCGTTAAATTTATTAATAATACTGTTTTTTTCGGGTTTTAAATGTTGCATTAAGCCTATTGTTTTTTCGGCATCGTGTCTGTTTAAATGTTTTTGATAAACAAATTGCAAAGGTATGAGGGTATTTATAATAAGTAAATCTATAAAGTTTTTTGATAGTTTTTTATGTCTTTTTTTAGCGATTTTTGATGTAAATGTGTTATGACTTTGTTAAATATCTGAAATGTTAATTTTAAAAAGTGTTGATTGGATGATTGTCGTGTAGGGAAAGAGTTAGCATTAATTTCATGTTTAT
>CAZMBM010000059.1:0-12712 GCA_964564475.1 uncultured Flavobacteriaceae bacterium
GTTGTGGGGCCTGTTCACAAAACAGATGTTAAAGGCGTTATTCTCAATGTTAATTGTATGACAGATTTGTGTGATAATTTCGAAAAACTTATGGATATAGAGGATTCTGAAGGCGTCTTGTTGCAACCTATGATTAAGGGTATTGAACTCTTTATAGGCGCTAAAAAAGAAGGAGCTTTTGGTCATGTTATCCTTTGCGGGATAGGAGGCGTTTTTGTAGAAATTTTAAAAGATTTTCAATCGGCTTTAGCACCTTTTGATGAATTTGAAGCTTTAGATATGATACAAAAACTAAAAGCGTATCCTTTATTAAAAGGCTACAGAGGGCAAGAAGGTGTCAATACAGAAGTTTTTGCCAAGTTTGTGAGTAAAATTTCACAACTTGTATCTATAGCACCCGAAATAGTGGAGTTAGATATCAACCCACTTATTGCTAATAGTAATAAAATTGTGGCTGTTGATGCGCGCATTAAAATAGAAAAATTAGTTTAAAACTATAACTTCCCCTCTATCAGCAGCATTATCGCTGCCCAAAATAAAATCGTCTTTTTGCGAGAGAAGTCTATATTTGATACCTTTATTTTTAAGGGAAGCAATTGTGTTAATTAGCTTTTTATATCCCAAATAAGTGACATCTAAAATTAGTAAATCAGTACTGGTATTTTCAATTTCAGAGATACTTTCAGCGCTTTTAAACTTAACTTCTTTAAACTGGCTTTTTAGTTTAGAAAAGATCTCTGAATTAATACCGAGATATGTGGCTTTCTGAAAAATGGGTTTAGGCGATTTCTTAAAGTTTACCTGATAGTATTTTAAACTGTACCAAAAATAGATTCCTGCTTTTAAAATAAAACCAAAAAACACACTTTTCTTAAAATGTTTTTTATAAAATAACTGCATAGCGCCATAAAAATAATTCAGGTATTTAACATCTTTTTGCGTACTCTCACCTTTAAAATGTATGATGGTTTCACTTCCCAAATAATAATTTTCGAAGCCTGCCTTTGTAAGTTTGTAACACAAGTCGATATCTTCGCCGTACATAAAATAATCTTCATCAAAACCATTTACCGTCAAATAAGTACTTTTTTTAATAAACATAAAAGCCCCTACCAAAACGGCCACTTTACCCAACCCTTTTTCGGATATTTGCGTTGCGTAATAAGCGTGTTTTTTAGATTGTAATCCCATCATTTTATAAAATGTGACCCAAGGCGTGGGAAAATTGCGTTTACTCTCGGGTAAAAAGCTCCCTGTACCATCGATAAGTTTGACACCTAGAGCCCCTAAATTATTTTGAGTTTTAGCAAAGGTCAAACAGTTCACAAAAGTATCTTCAGCCACAACCGTATCGGGATTTAAAATGAGTATATAATCACCTTTAGACTTAGACACACCCAAATTATTGGCCTTTGCAAAACCGAGATTTTTGGGGTTCTTAATAAGATTTACTTCGGGATATTTTTCTGAAATGACAGTACACGTGTCATCTGTTGAGTTGTTATCTACCACAATAATCTCTGCCGTAATTTTAGAAGTTGCTTTTATAACACTCTGCAAACAGAGTTCCAAAAAATAGCGTACATTGTAACTGACTATAACTACAGAGAGTTGCATTATATATTTAATGAATTTTCAAATGGCACCCTATTGACGATACTCCTACCTAAGGTTATCTCATCGGCATATTCAAGTTCATCGCCCACAGCAATGCCACGGGCAATGGTAGATATTTTAACATCACAGTCTTTTAATAATTTGAAGATGTAAAAATTGGTTGTGTCGCCTTCCATTGTAGAACTCAAAGCAAAAATAAGCTCGTCTATAACTTCATTTTTAACTTTTTCCACCAAACTGTCAATATTTAAATTTTGAGGTCCCACACCTTCCATCGGTGATATTTTTCCACCCAAAACATGGTATATCCCTTTGTATTGCATGGTGTTTTCTATAGCCATCACATCGCGAATATCTTCGACCACACAAATAATTTTTTTGTTGCGCTTGGGATTGGCACAAATCTCGCAGATATCAATATCCGATATATTATGACAGTTTTTGCAATATGTTATGTGCTCTTGGAGATTGTTTAGGGCCTGTGTCAACCTTTCGGTTTGTATTTTGGGCTGTTTTAAAAGGTGTAAAATAAGCCGCAAAGCAGAACGTTTGCCTACCCCAGGCAATTGTGACATCTCATCAACAGCACTTTCTACTAATTTAGACGAAAAATTCATATTGCAAATGTACAATTAGCAAGCGAATTTCTAATTTTTTTTTAGTTTCTTTGTTTAAACAGATTTTATGAGTCCTATTTATATCATTTTATTAATTCTCGTTTATTTTGGTATCTTAATTTTTATCTCTTTTTTAACGGGAAAAGACGATAGTAACACTGTCTTTTTCAAAGCCAACCGAAATTCTCCTTGGTATTTGGTCGCTTTTGGTATGGTAGGCGCCTCATTATCGGGCGTAACCTTTATTTCTGTCCCCGGATGGGTAGAAGCCACTCAATTTAGTTATATGCAAATAGTTATGGGTTATGTGGCCGGCTATTTTATTGTAGCTTATATGCTGTTACCTGTTTATTACAAACTTAACGTCACTTCCATTTATCAGTATTTAGAGCAGCGATTTGGTAATGTTAGCTACAAAACAGGGACTACTTTTTTCTTTATTTCGAGAATTTTAGGTGCTTCTTTTCGCCTTTTTTTGGTGGCCTCGGTATTACAGTATTTTGTATTTGACAGTTGGGGTGTTCCTTTCGAAATAACGGTTATTTTATCAATTCTTATGATATGGGTTTACACCTTTAGGGCAGGCATTAAAACCATTGTTTGGACGGATACTTTGCAAACATTCTTCATGATATTAGCGCTTTTGGCATCTATTTATTATATCAATAAACAAATAGGTTGGAGCTTTAGCGATTTTATTACTTCCGATGCCTTAAAAACCTATAGCAGAACCTTTTTTTTTGATGACTTTCTAGCCAAAAATCACTTTATAAAATCTTTTGTTGGCGGCATGTTTATCACAATTTGTATGACAGGTCTTGACCAAGATATGATGCAAAAAAATCTGACTTGCAAAAATTTAAAGGACGCTCAAATAAACATGATAAGCTTTAGTTTTACTTTACTTATAGTAACTTTTGTTTTTATACTTTTAGGAGCTCTTTTATTTATTTATGCCGACAAGTTTGGCATATCTATTCCTGTTGTAGATGGTGAAGTTAAAACCGATCTCCTTTTTCCTGAGGTCGCTTTAAACAGCGACTTAGGTATTGGCTTAGGAGTTATATTTATACTAGGGCTCGTTGCAGCCGCTTACAGCAGTGCCGACAGCGCCTTAACCTCTTTAACCACTTCTTTTTGTGTAGATTTTTTAGATATAGAGCACAAAGACAAAGGCCTCCAAAAATCTATTCGTAAAAAAGTACATATTGGCATGAGTATAGCGCTTGTTGTTGTTATTATTATTTACAGACATGTACTGCAAGACAATGTTATAAACAGTTTATTACAAGTAGCCTCATACACTTATGGCCCCTTGTTAGGTCTTTTTGCTTTTGGCCTTTTTACAAAACACAGCATAAAAGATAAATACGTTTGGATTATTTCAATTATTTCTGTTATAATAACTTATATTTTAAATAACAATTCCGTACAGTGGTTGGGAGGCTATGTTTTTGGCTTCGAACTACTCCCCGTAAATGGTTTAATTACCTTTTTAGGTTTGTGGTTAATTAAATCAAAAAAATAAATTATTTAAAGGCAAATTCATTATTTTTGAGCTATGGGAAAAGATTTGAGCGATTACCGAAAAACCTATCAAAAAAGCGCTTTGCTTGAATCTAACACACCCGAAAATCCCATAGAATTATTCCAAAAATGGTTTTTCGAGATAGAACAATTTGGCGGTATAGACGAACCCAATGCTATGAATATTGCCACCATTGGCCTTGACGGCTATCCTAAAAATCGCATGGTTTTACTCAAGCGTTTTACTTGGGAAGGCTTTGTGTTTTTTACCAACTACAACAGCGAAAAGGGTCGAGCCATAGCGGCCAATCCAAAAGTGTGTTTGAGTTTTTTTTGGAGCAATTTAGAACGGCAAATCATTATTAAAGGTTTGGCCGAAAAGCTCTCCGAGAATTTATCTGACGGCTATTTTGAGTCGCGCCCCGATGGCAGTAAACTGGGGGCTTGGGCTTCGCCTCAAAGCAAAGTGGTTCCTTCTAGAAAAGTATTAGATGAGGCTCTAAAAAGGCAAGCATTAAAATTTAAAAATACAGCTATTCCGCGCCCTGCATATTGGGGAGGCTATTTGGTAAAACCCCAAAGTATAGAGTTTTGGCAAGGCCGTCCCAATCGTATGCACGACCGCATTCGTTATACTTTACAACCTGATTTTTCGTTTTTAAAAGAGCGTCTCGCACCCTAAACCAACCAAAAAAAACAACTATGAAGACCTTATATATTGTCCGTCATGCCAAATCGTCCTGGGAGTACGAAAACATCAAAGACATAGACCGTCCGCTAAAAAAACGCGGTATAAACGACGCCTATTTTATGTCGAAACTGCTACAAGAAAAAATAGACCGCCCCGATGTATTTGTATCGAGTAGCGCTAACCGTGCTTTACATACAGCCGTCATTTTTACCGAAGCTTTTAAATTTCCGTTCGCCAATTTAAAAATTAACAGTTCTCTTTACAGTTTTAGCGACGGATATTTGGTAAAAACCATTCGCGCTCTTGACGACGGCTTTACCTCAGCCATAATATTTAGCCACAATCACGGGATAAATGATTTTGTAAACCACTTTGGCGATATGTATATAGAAAATGTGCCCACTTGTGGTATTGTGGGTATCACATTTAAAGAAGAACACTGGAAGAATATTAAAAAGGGCAAAACCATACTCAAAGAATTTCCCAAATTTTACAAGTCTTAAAACATTTAAACCATCGCTTTAAAAATATTAAAATATGCGGCTATTGATATTGGGTCTAATGCTATGAGACTTATTATTACCAATATTATTAAAGAGCCCCTAAAACCACCCCAATTTAAAAAAGTATCGTTGGTTCGTGTACCCATCCGTTTAGGAAGCGATGTGTTTTTAAATGGTAACATTTCTCTCGAAAACAAAGAACGTATGGCAGAGGCTCTAACAGCTTATAAATTACTTATGCAGGTACACAAAGTACAAAAATTTAAAGCCTGTGCTACCTCTGCTATGCGTGAGGCCCAAAACGGCCGGGCGGTGGCCGACTATCTCTTCAAAAAATCAGGTGTGAAGATTGATATTATAGACGGTAAAACCGAAGCCTCTATTATTACCTCAACAGATTTAAAGGAGTATATTGATAAAAACAAGAACTATTTATACGTAGATGTTGGGGGTGGCAGTACCGAGTTTAGCCTGTTTAAAAACGGCGCCATTTGTCAATCAAAATCATTTCCAATGGGTACCCTCAGGCAAATGGACAATGTTGTTGATAAACACATTTGGCTTGCTGTTGAAGATTGGATTAAAACATACACAAAAGACTTACAAGGGCTTAATTTAATTGGTTCGGGAGGTAACATCAATAAAATTTACAAAATGTCGGGGAAAAAAATTGGACGTCCCATGTCTTACCTTTACTTAAACAGCCAATATCATTTGTACAGTACTATGACTTACGAAGAGCGTATCAGTAAATTAGAACTAAACCCCGACCGTGCCGATGTCATTATTCCCGCTTTAAAAATTTATTTATTGGCCATGAAATGGAGTGGCTCTCGGTATATTTACGTGCCTAAAATCGGACTGGCCGATGGTATTATAAAAAGCCTTTACACAGGTGCTTTAAAGTAGGTGTTTGATAAGTAATTTAATTCCTACAAAGGCAATTAGCACTGCAGTAAGGCGTTTCAACGTACTTGGATTCAACAGTTTTAAGCTTAAACGCGTTCCTATTTGTCCTCCTATAAGTACCGTTAAAACCAATACTATTGTCAGTTTGGGTTCTATTTCAAAATTGGGATTTTGATACTGGCCTATCAATCCGGCTACAGAATTAACCAATATAAAAAAACTAGAGGCGGTGGCTATACGTTTGGGTGTATCCCATTTTGTCAAGTGTAAAAGAGGCGCTAAAAAAATACCGCCGCCTATCCCCACCAAGCCCGAAATAAATCCTATAAAACCACCGTAAGAGGCATCTTTTACCAAAGTACTTTCTTTAACATGCGTTTCGTCAACCTTATCAATATATTTAGACAACCACATAGTGAGTGCCGCAACGGTTAAAGTAAGACCCAGTAAAATATAAAACAACTTATAACCGATACGCAAATAACCGCCCAAAAAAGCTAAGGGAATGCTCAGTAAAACCAATGGCAATATTTTTTTGGAATTAAAATAGCCGTTTTTAATATACATATAAGTACCGCCACTTACAACCACAATATTACACAGTAATGCTGTAGCCCTTATTTGTGTAAAAGCCAAAGCTGTTAGCGCTAAAACTGCCAAATAACTAGAGCCCCCGCCAAAACCTACCGAAGCATAAAATACGGCTATGACAAAAAACAGACTAATAATAAGTCCGTTCTCTAAAAATAATTGCCCCAAGCCGTAAAAATCCATTTTATAAAATTTCGTGTCAAATTTACTGTTTTAGAAGCATATTAAGTCAACTAAAAACTACTTATTCTACCTCCCTACCCCTTATATTTTATTTTTTTCATACTTTTAGGACGCCCTTAGAGCACTATTTAAAATACCTACAAAGAAAAAAACATTAAACAAAAATAAATTTGGTTTATTATGAGTAATTACCACATCAAACATCTGGAAGAATATTTTCAAGTATATAGAAAATCGGTTCGCAATCCCGAAGTCTTTTGGGAAGAAATTGCCGAAGAACATTTTACTTGGCGCAAACGTTGGAACAAGGTTTTAGAATGGGATTTTACCAAGCCCGAGGTAAAATGGTTTCAAGGTGCCGAGCTCAATATTACAGAAAATTGTATCGACCGTCATTTGCGTACACGTGGCGATAAAACAGCCATCATATTCGAACCAAACGACCCTAACGAAAAGGCACAACACATTACCTATAACCAACTCTATGAAAAGGTTAACCGGTTTGCCAACGTGTTAAAAGCACAAGGGATAAAAAAAGGCGATAGGGTGTGTATTTACCTGCCTATGATTCCCGAATTGGCTGTTTCGGTTTTAGCTTGTGCCCGTATTGGCGCCATCCATTCGGTAGTCTTTGCCGGTTTTTCGGCTACGGCTCTCGCCACACGTATAAACGATTGCGATTGTAAAATGGTCATTACTTCAGACGGGTCGTACCGCGGGGCTAAAACCATCGATTTAAAAACTATTGTCGATGACGCTCTAGAAAAGTGTGCGGGTGTTGATACGGTTTTGGTTGCCAAACGCATCAATTCTGACATCTCTATGCAAAAAGACCGCGACCAATGGTTACAACCCCTACTCGATGCCGCCTCAACCGATTGTGCGCCGGAAATAATGAAAGCCGAAGACCCCTTATTTATTTTATACACATCGGGTTCTACCGGAAAACCCAAAGGCATGGTTCATACTACAGGGGGCTATATGGTTTATACCGCTTATACTTTTAAAAATGTTTTCCAATACAAAGAAGATGATATTTATTGGTGTACTGCCGATATTGGTTGGATAACGGGCCACAGCTATATTGTGTACGGTCCTTTGGCCAATGGCGCTACAACCGTTATGTTTGAAGGAATCCCCACTTATCCCGATTGGGGACGCTTTTGGCAAATTGTAGCCAAACACAAAATTAACCAATTTTACACAGCCCCAACGGCCATTCGTGCCCTAGCCAAAGAAAAATTAGATTTTGTTGAAGCACATGATTTATCATCACTTAAAGTTTTGGGCACTGTTGGCGAACCTATTAACGAAGAAGCTTGGCACTGGTATAACGACAATATCGGCAAAAAGAAAAGTCCCATAGTAGATACTTGGTGGCAAACAGAAACCGGAGGCATTATGATTACGCCCATTCCTTTTGCGACGCCCACAAAACCCACTTATGCCACGTTGCCCTTTCCGGGCATACAGCCCACTCTGATGGATGAAAACGGTTGCGAAATTAGAGGCAATCAGGTTGACGGCCGTTTGTGTATTAAATTCCCATGGCCTGCTATGGCGCGGACTATCTGGGGCAACCATAAGCGCTATCGCGAGACTTATTTTTCTACTTTTAATAATATGTATTTTACCGGTGACGGCGCTTTGCGCGACGAGGTAGGCTATTACCGTATTACAGGACGTGTGGATGATGTGATTATCGTTTCGGGACATAATTTGGGTACCGCCCCCATAGAAGACGCCGTTAACGAGCATCCGGCTGTAGCCGAAAGTGCCATTGTGGGCTTCCCTCACGACATTAAAGGCAATGCCCTTTATGGTTATATTATTTTAAAAGAAACAGGAGAAGGACGCCTACACGACAACTTGCGTAAGGAAATCAATCAGATTATAACAGAACACATCGGTCCTATTGCTAAATTAGACAAAATGCAATTTACCAAAGGCTTGCCCAAAACACGAAGCGGTAAAATTATGCGGCGTATTTTACGCAAAATAGCCTGTAAAGACACGGCCAATTTGGGCGATACCTCTACGCTGTTAAACCCCGAAGTGGTACAGGATATTATGGATAATGCACTTTAGAATTATGGATTTTGAATTGTGATTTTTAACAATAAAAGCTTAGGTTCGCTTTAAGTAAAACCCTCTTATTTTTGCTATTTATCTGAAAAACAAGTAGGTTCGCTAAATATAGAGTCAATCCATATTTACTTATGGACGTATTAACACGGCAAATATGGGCATTAATAAATTAAATCTATTTGGGGCTTACCTGGCTGTTTTTATTCTGTTAACAAGCTGTTTGATATTTGTTTTCAGACTCTTAAATAAACAAACTGAAGAATACTGGGGCGGAATTGTTTTAATAGCAACCGTCGTTCCGTTAGTTTATCTTATTTATGCTTCCGGCCAACACAAAAGACCAACCCTGTATTTTATACAACTGAGTCTAATGCTTATCTTTATAATTGCTGAATTATTACTCGACTATATTTTTAAAATCGATTTTAGACATACAAAATGGATGCTAATACCCTATGTCATGCTTTTCTTTGCCGCTACGGGCGGTATGGTAGGTGTTGCTGCCCAAGCCGGTAAATTTTGGTTGCTTCTATCAGTCGTATTTTTTTTAATTATGACAGCTCTCTCATTTATGCAACATGCGAAAACCAATTTATAAACTAAAAAACAAGAAATTATGAAATCATTTAAAAAAGCGATATTGTACGGGTTCTTAATTTGGCTAATTGCTTTCGCCGTTGCTTTTTTAATTTTCCCGATACACGAAACAAATCGTGCATTATTTGAATCGATAATGCCTGTTGTAATCTCAATTGTAACATCTTTTTTTGGATATCGGTATTTTAGTATAGTAGAAAATAATTTTATTAAAGAAGGTGTGTTTCTTGGCATAATTATTACAATAATAAATTGGGTTGTTGATGCAGTAGTAATGCTATCGCCCAGCCCTATGCAAATGAGTTTGCCTGACTATTTTCAAGATATTGGATTTACCTATTTTATGATTCTCCCTATAACCTTAGGGTTTGGGTTCGTTGCCAACCATATAGCCCAGGAAGAAAAATAATATGACGTCTCTTCAATTAATTCAGCTTGCGGTAACAAAATCCTCAAAAGAGGTAGCGTCTTTTAAAAATTGAAGTATCAGTACTTAATGTCAGTATTTTTCTGCGTGAAAACGCTGCTTTCTCACATCTAACTCAGGTTATAAAATATGTTTTTGGGCTTTGTAAGAAGAACGTACCAAGGCGCCACTTTCTACATGTCTAAAACCCATCTCTTGACCGAGTAACTCGTATTTTTTAAACTGTTGGGGTGTCACATACTCATAAACAGGCAGGTGTTTTTTGCTGGGTTGCAAATACTGGCCTATTGTTATGACATCTACTTGAGCCGCTCTCAAATCTTTCATGCTTTCTATAACTTCGTCTTCTGTTTCGCCCAAACCAAGCATAATACCCGATTTTGTTCTGTTAATACCTTGCGCCTTAAGGTAGGCCAAGACCTCAAGACTTCTGTCGTATTTGGCTTGTATGCGTACTTCGCGTGTTAAGCGCCTTACGGTTTCCAAATTGTGTGAAACCACTTCGGGTGCTACATCAATAATACGGTCAATGTTTTCGTGAATCGCCCTAAAATCGGGGATTAAAGTTTCTAAAGTTGTATTGGGGTTTTCTCTGCGGATAGCTTTAACTGTTTCAGCCCAAATTATAGACCCGCCGTCTTTCAAGTCGTCTCTATCAACCGAAGTAATAACAGCATGCTTAATCTTCATAATTTTAATTGACTGAGCCACTTTGTTTGGCTCATCCCAATCAACATTATCCGGACGTCCTGTTTTAACGCCACAAAAGCCACATGAGCGTGTACAGATATTGCCCAAAATCATAAAAGTGGCCGTACCTTCTGTCCAACATTCACCCATATTAGGGCAACTGCCACTGGTACAAATGGTGTTCAGTTGGTACTTTTCTACCAAACCTCTCAACTCTGTATATTTTTTACCGATAGGCAACTTTACACGTAACCATTTGGGTTTGGGCATTCTTTCTTTTGTAGCAGAATTTTCTGACATTTATTTAGAATAATAAATTAAAGCGGCAAAGTTACAAATATCAAGCGGAATGATTCAATAAGAAATAGGTTTTTACTTGTTCTGAAAAAAAGAACAAAAAGCCCTTATTAAAGTCCAAATAGTTAATACAAAAAGAATTAATATGCAAAAGGGGGAAATTTCCTTAGAGAAATAGGTTTTTTTATTTTTATATTTGACCGGTTGAAATTTATATTTTGACTCAAACTAACATAACGATTAACTCTTAAACCATCCAAATCATGAAAAAAAATTACTTTTACTTGTTGCCAATATTAATTCTTACTTTGGCACTTGTAAGCCCACCTTTAATAGGTACAGATTTAGGAGCACCCGATGTGCAATCTGTTTATGGCGGACGTATTAACGCTATTACAGGTTATGTAAAACATGCCGATTCTTCCAGAATTATCATCACAACCGAAAGTGCCAATTCGGCCTTTTATGCCGATATGTACACAGCCCCTTCGGGCACGCCTGTTATTACCGATTTTAAAGTCATTCCGGCACTGGCCGATACGGCTAATTTCGGGTCGGCTATCAGTAAAATAGCCGTACATGCCAATTCAGGCTATTTTTATTTTGTAGCCAATAATAATTTATATACAGCCCGTCCGGACGCTAATGATGCTGCTATAGAAGTTCAAACAGGTGGATTTTCTGATGTTTTTATAAAAGGCGATAATATTTTTGTTGTTCAAAGTGGGCAATTGATGTTTGGCACTTTAGATGCCTCCAATAATTTTACACCGGGAGGCTCACCTATAGCTCTGCCTGCTGTTACAAATATGCAATCATTTATTATACATCCTGTTAGTGGTAAAATAATGGTATTTGACAAAGGAACATCACCAAAATTATATATTTCTACAGATGATTACACGTCAATATCAACAGCAACAACTTTTACAGATGTATCACCATCACTTACAAGTGCAGGGGTTACTTGGACAGCCTTTGGTGTAGCACCCGACGGTCGTTATTTTATAGGGGGTAATGACAATTCGTCTAAGTTTATTGCCTATTCTGACGACAATGGTTCAAGTTATACAGAATACGATACCGGTATAAATGGTGTCTCAGGAGCGTCTTTTGCCTTTGGCGGTGTGTCGGGCAGTTATTACGTTTATTTCTCATCTATTTACAACAATAATAAAGGTGTTTCGGGGGCTTGGTCTAATTTTGGAAATATATCCTTTTATACCCACCCTAACGACGGCGCTGTTTTTAGCGATCCAAATAATACAAATATGGTTTATATGACAACAGATCAAGGCTTGGGTGTTTCTGTAGATAAAGGGCTAAATGTAACGAGTGCCGATAATGGTATAGAAGCCGTACAGGTAAACGATATGGAAATGACAGCCGATAAAAATACGGCATGGATTGCTTCTAAATCGGGTATCAGAAAAGTAACAGGTTATCAAACAGCTACACCTAGTTGGACTAATGCTATGTTTCCACAGAATGATGGCTCGCCTTATTATTCTGTAGCGATGAAACCTTCTGATGCCAATACCGCTTATGCCGGTAATTTAAGAGTTTACAAAACAACCGATGGTGGTACAAATTGGAGTAACGTATTTACACCCGAAAACGCCCCCTACAGCTATACCAGTGTAGGCACCAAAGCCAATGCCTTAACAATCTGTCCTTATGATGAAAATATTATTATGGCAGGTTATGAATTGTCTGGAACAGATAAAGGTGGTTTATTCTTTTCACTTGATGCCGGCGCTACTTGGAACCAACAATTACTATTTGCGTCATCAGGCGTCAATGACGTTGATGTAAACGATATTGTTTTTACTCAAGAAAGTGGTAAAATTGTGGCTTATGTAGGTGTTGATTACGATTTAAGTACGCCAACAGGCCGTAGTGTTTATAAATTAGTACAAAGCGGTAGCTCTTGGACAGTAACTCAAGATATGAACGGAGGTACAACCAGTACGGG
>CAZMBM010000060.1:0-2087 GCA_964564475.1 uncultured Flavobacteriaceae bacterium
CTTTATTTTGAAATGGCTAAAAATTATATTAATAAACTACTGGCTCATGAAAAACGACTTGTCAAAAAAGGACAGACCATTAAAATAATGGCCTTAGAAAAACCCTTAGAAACAGTAATAAAAGTGCCTAATATTTCCTATCCCATAAAAATAAAAGGAAAAGTAGATAGAATAGACCTTGTTGATGGCAAACTTAGAATTATTGATTATAAAACAGGGAGTGTAGAGGCACTCAAACTTAAAATAGATAATTTCGACAAGCTTATAGACGATGAAAATAGCAGTATAGCACTGCAACTGTTTATGTATGCATTTATGTATTATAAAAATAATGAAAACAAACATGAACTCAACGCCGGTGTCATTTCTTTTAAAAAAATGAATAACTATGTTTTAAAAGTTAATTTTAAAAACGCTCTAAAACCCGACTTTAATATCACAAAAGAGCGTTTAGATACATTTGAAATCTCTTTTCAGAAATTAATGCAAAATATTTTTAATGCAGAAACTTTTATAGAAAAAATTAAAAATCATGACTATTACTAAAAATATAATTATTGAAGGAAAGCACAACAAACCCATTTTAGCAGACGTTTTTTACATTAAATCTAGCCATAAAAAGCCCATAGTTATTTTTGCGCATGGCTATAAAGGTTATAAAGATTGGGGGGCGTGGCATTTAGTAGCTCAAACCTTTGCTGATAATGGTTTTGTATTTTTAAAATTCAATTTTTCACATAACGGGGGGACTGTAGCACAACCTATAGATTTTCCTGATTTAGAAGCCTTTGGCAATAATAATTTTGTTATAGAACTAGACGATTTACAATCGGTCATTGACTGGGTTTTTAATAGTAAAGATTTGCAACAAGAGGCAGACATGTCAAGTATTACACTTATAGGACACTCTAGAGGAGGCGGTATTGTTACTATTAAAGCGCAAGAGGAGTCACGTGTTAATACCGTCATAACTTGGGCAAGTGTGTCTGATTATGGCGCCAGGTTTCCAAAAGGAGCCGCTTTAGAGGCTTGGCAGAAAAAAGGTGTTTCGTATATTGAGAATTCACGCACAAAACAACAAATGCCACACTATTTCCAATTTTATCAAAATTTTATACAAAACAGAGACCGTTTAAATATTAAAAGAGCTGTCAAAAACCTCAAAAAACCACACTTAATTATACACGGTCAAGCCGACGAAACAGTCAAACTTCAAGAAGCTAAAAATATACATTCTTGGAATCCTCATAGCGAATTGTATATAGTAAAAAATGCCAATCATACTTTTGGCTCTAAGCATCCATGGGAAGATTCGATTTTACCGAAAGAATTATATGAAGTGACACAAAAATCTATAAACTTTATAAGAAATAATTAGTAACTAAAGATAAAGTGATAGTTAATATTAACAGTATCTTTCACTTTTAACAAACCAAAAAGAGACTTGGGTGGCTTGACGTTGTAATCAGACATTTTTAGTGTATAATCACCGTCAAAAATAAGATTTTTATTAGTTTTTCTAATGGTAACAAGTGCCGAAATAGTTTTATCGACTCCGGCTATACTTAAGGTGCCAATAACTTCTAATTGAATTTTATCAGTTTCCTTCTTGAGTAAATTACCTGAAGTCGATTTAAATGTTATAAGAGGAAAGTCTTTTGCTTTTAAAGCTTTAGCTATAGCTTTATTTTGTAATTTACTATTATTCATAACTTTATCAGCCTTAATGCTGATAAAAATAAAATCGTTATTTAAGTTTTTTAAAGAAGTATCGCCATCAAAATTAAGCGTTCCTTCAAATTCTTCAGCTTTACTTTTCCATTTGTGAAATGAAGAACTTCCGTTCAAGTTGATACTGCTTTCTTGAGGGTTTAATTTTAAAAGCGTATTTTGAGAAAAACAGAAAACGCCTTGAAAAAGCAAAAAGTAAATGACAACAGGTTTAAACATTTTGAAAATTTACCGTAAAAGTAAAGAAAAAGGATATTCTAAAATAGAATCCGAACAAAATAAATGAGTATAAAAAAAATATAAAAAACCACCCAAAAAGGTGGTTTTATGTGGAGAAGATCGTCCCGAGACTTCGG
>CAZMBM010000060.1:2187-12560 GCA_964564475.1 uncultured Flavobacteriaceae bacterium
TTACATATTGCACAAAAAAACCACCCAAAAAGGTGGTTTTATGTGGAGAAGATCGTCCCGAGACTTCGGGAGAACCGGATGCCCTCTAGACACATTAAGAATTTTAGTACTGTATTTTACATATTGCACAAAAAAACCACCCAAAAAGGTGGTTTTATGTGGAGAAGATCGGGCTCGAACCGACGACCTCTTGACTGCCAGTCAAGCGCTCTAGCCAACTGAGCTACATCCCCATTTTTTTATGGCCTATACTGCAAAAATATCACGGTAAACACCACATTTAAATTGGCTGACAAACCTACAAAAAATCTTTTAAATTTTCTACTGATTTCCTTTTAAAACTAAAAGGGGCATACGGCTTTCGAAATCTATTTTTTTAACGATATTTTGCTCCCACAAACGGCTAAAAAACCCTCTTCTGCGTCTAATGACACATAACATATCAGGACTTACCTCTAAAAGGTGTTCTAAAACACCCTGAAAAACTGTGGCATTTTCAGATGTAATAACCTTATCGGCAACAGCTTTAAATTGGGCATCTAATTCATTATCTTCTTTAGTATTGTGCGGTGTTATAACGTGTAATAAATTTACCTTTGCTTTAAAAATAGCCATAAAAATGTGCAAAGGGTCTAAAACATGTGCAC
Source organism: uncultured Flavobacteriaceae bacterium (assembly GCA_964564475.1). Lineage (GTDB taxonomy): Bacteria > Bacteroidota > Bacteroidia > Flavobacteriales > Flavobacteriaceae > CG1-02-35-72. The sequence goes on from CAZMBM010000060.1 coordinate 2,835, forward strand.
GTTTTATCATACCCGATTTCAATCCTAATAAAATATTTTTAATGGGCTTAAAAACGTAACCTTTAGGTATAATTAGCATAGGTAAATCGGTGTTTTTAACCAAACTGCCGGTTATAGGCCCCAAATAAACAGAAGAATCAGCACTGCTGTTTTTAGCCGAAGCTATAACCAAATCAACGTGTAACTGATTGGCTATGCGTACAATACTGTCTGTTATGTGTCCTTTTACGGGTTTACTAACGATGTCTATTTTTTTTGAATCAACTTGGGCTAAAATAGAATCTAATTCTGCTTTAGTGTCGGCTTCCAAAAGGGTATCCATTTTTCTCAAAGCACCAGCCACTTTAGTTGTGCCGTAAACTTGAATAACGTAAATTTTAGCCTTGGTAATACTGGCAAAATCAATGGCATACTGTAATGTACTCACAGCTTTATCAGAATTACCTAAAGGAACTAAAATAGTTTTCATTTTAACTTTTTTTGATGAGAATGTAATCTAGTAAAAATTTAATATCTGTAATATTCGGGTTTATAAGGGCCTTCAACAGTTACCCCAATATACTCTGCTTGGTCGGGTCTCAATTCTTCTAATTCAACACCAATCTTATCCAAATGTAATCGGGCAACCTTTTCATCTAAATGTTTTGGTAGCATATAAACTTTATTTTCGTAACGGTCTTTGTGATTCCACAATTCAATTTGCGCTAAAGTCTGATTTGTAAACGAGTTACTCATCACAAAACTAGGGTGTCCTGTGGCACAACCTAAGTTAACCAAACGCCCTTCGGCTAAAATAATTATTTCTTTACCGTCAATAGTGTATTGATCTACTTGTGGTTTAATGACGTTTTTAGTATGTCCGTAATTTTTATTGAGCCAGGTCATGTCAATTTCATTATCAAAATGACCAATATTACATACAATGGCTTTGTCTTTTAAAGCCCTAAAATGTTTTTCTTGTACAATATCTTTGTTTCCCGTAGTGGTAATAACAATATCGGCATTACCAATAACGGTGTCTAATTTTTTAACTTCAAATCCTTCCATAGCAGCTTGAAGCGCGCAAATAGGGTCAATTTCTGTTACCGTAACAATAGCGCCGGTTCCTTTAAATGACGCGGCCGTACCTTTACCCACATCACCGTAACCACACACAACTATGCGTTTACCGGCCAACATAATATCGGTTGCCCGACGAATAGCATCTACGGCACTTTCGCGACAGCCATATTTATTATCGAATTTAGATTTTGTAACAGAATCGTTAACATTTATAGCAGGCATAGGTAAAGTACCCTCTTTTACACGGTCGTATAAACGGTGAACACCGGTAGTTGTTTCTTCAGACAGGCCATTGATACCTTTTACAAGTTCGGGATAGCGATCTAAAACCATATTGGTTAAATCGCCACCGTCATCTAAAATCATATTGAGTGGTTTGCGGTCTTCGCCAAAGAATAAAGTTTGTTCTATACACCAGTTAAATTCTTCTTCGTTCATACCTTTCCAGGCGTAAACAGGAATTCCGGCAGCGGCAATAGCCGCAGCAGCTTGATCTTGAGTAGAAAATATGTTACAAGAACTCCATGTAACTTCTGCACCTAAAGCAATTAGCGTTTCGATGAGAACGGCTGTTTGTATGGTCATGTGTAAGCATCCTGCAATGCGCGCCCCTTTAAGAGGTTGCTCATCCTTATATTCTTCACGTAAGCTCATAAGACCGGGCATTTCGGCTTCAGCCAGATGAATTTCTTTTCTACCCCAATCGGCCAAATTAATGTCTTTGACTTTATATTTTAAGTTTGTTGATGTTTGTGTACGCATATTAGTATCTTTGTCTTTTGAATGTGCAAATCTACAAAATACCTTTTACTTTCTAAATGCCTTTATTCAAATTAATTAAACCAAACGCTCATACTACTCTATACATCTGGAAAATAGAGGAATCTTTAGCCGACTTAAGACAGGGTATCTTCTTGATTAACAAGAGTAAAGCGCGTGTAAACAAGATGCAATCTGAATTACACCAACGCGGCTTTTTAAGTGTGCGTCATTTATTAAGGGAAGCCGGTTATGATGACGCCGATTTGTACTATAATTCTTATGGAAAGCCTTTGTTAAAAGACGGTAAGCATATTTCTATCACCCATTCATACTACTTTTCGGCTATAGCCATAAGTAATGACGATATAGGAATCGATATAGAAATGTTACGTGACAAAATTAAAATAATTCAACATAAATTTGTAAATACCGATTTTGACACTCTTTCTAATGAAGATTTGGTAAAGCAGCTCACCGTTATTTGGGGCGCCAAAGAGGCGATGTATAAAATATATCCTTATGGGGGTTTGAGTTTTAGAGAGCACATTGCCATCAATCCATTTTTATTTGATGAGGGGCAATCTAGTGGCAGAATTCATTTTAAAGACTGGCAGAAAAAATACACCATTCACTTCTTTTTTATAGAAGATACTTTTGCCTGTGTATATGCCTTGCCAAAAGCCTAGTTTATGAAAATTTTAAAACGCATTCAGCATGCCAAGAAAGCAGGAGAAAAATTACTAGCCATTTTACTGGATCCTGAAAAGGTTATTTTAGATAAAATAAACGAAACAGTAGCCGGTATTGAGGCATTAAATGCCGATTTCATTTTTGTGGGGGGCAGTATAGTGCCTTTAAACAAAACGCAAGTTTTGGTAGAAGAGTTAAAAAAACGCACCTCTTTAAAAATTGTTCTTTTTCCGGGTGACGTGTCGCAAATTACAGAACAAGCCGACGCTTTGCTGTTTTTGAGTTTGCTGTCGGGTTTAAATCCGGAGTATCTGGTAAGTCAACACATAAAAGCGGTACCAAAACTTAAAAATTCGTTATTAGAAATTATCCCAACAGCTTATATTTTGGTAGATGGGGGTACAATTTCTTCTGTTCAAAAACAAAGTCAAACAGAACCTTTACCTCAAAAGGACGTTTCTCGCGTAGTTAACACGGCTTTAGCCGGACAATTCATGGGCAAACAACTTGTTTACTTAGAGGCAGGGAGTGGTGCCAAAATACCTGTGGAGGCTTCTGTAATAAAAAAGGTTTCAAAAAACTTAAAAATCCCATTGATAGTAGGCGGCGGCATTCGCACACAACAACAGCTGCAAACAGCCTTTAACAATGGCGCAGATTTGGTGGTTATGGGAACAGCATTTGAAGAAAATAGCCTACTTTTGAAAGCCGATTAAAATCCAATGGAGACACTGATAGATTTCTTTTTTGCCCCTTATAGAGAGGCTTCAACTATAAACATAGTTTTAGAATTTATAGCAGCCTTTTTTGGGGTAATGAGTGTTTTTTATGCCAAAAAAGAAAATATTTGGGTGTATCCCACAGGTATAATTAGTACGGGCTTATATGTTTATTTGCTATCGCAATGGGCTTTGTATGGCGATTTAATCATCAATATTTATTATACTTTTATGAGCCTTTACGGTTGGTATATGTGGACACGTGTTTCAGAAAAAACCCACAAAACATTACAGATTTCACGTACCAATTTTAACGACAAACTCAAAGCCTTTGGCATTTTTGTTTTTACAGCCATTTTTGTCATTGCGGTGTACCGTTATTACGAAGTAATGCCCAATTTGGGTTTTACAGGGAGCGTTAATTATGCTTACCAACATCTAAGCTCGGGTAATTTGGTGGAATTTAGAAAAGCCACACCTTATTTAGATACTTTTACAACAGCGGCAGCCTTTGTGGCCATGTGGTTGATGGCCAATAAAAAAATAGAAAACTGGACTTTTTGGATTCTCACAAATATTGTGTCAATTCCGCTTTATTTTGTAAAAGGATACGGATTTACAGGCATACAATACACCATATTTTTAATTTTAGCTATTTTTGGATATAAAGCATGGAAAGCACACTTAAGCAAGAACCTTCAGACGTCATAAAAGTTGTTTTATTTGGCCCCGAAAGTACGGGTAAAACGACTTTATCGTACCAACTCTCACGGTATTACAATACGGTATGGGTACGCGAATATGCCCGTAGTTATTTGCAAGATAAATGGAATAACGAACGGAAGACCTGCGAACATGCCGACCTCATTCCCATTGCCGAAGGACAAATGCGTTTGGAAAACGATTTGGCCAAAAAAGCCAATAAGGTATTGATTTGCGATACCGATATCTTAGAAACAAAGGTGTATTCAGAAACCTATTATGGAGGTTTTGTCGATCCGCTTTTAGAAAAATACGCTATAGAAAACACTTACGATTTATACTTTTTAACCTATATTGACGTACCTTTTGAGCAAGATGATTTACGTGATCGCCCCCATTTGCGCGAAGAAATGTTTATGGCGTTTAAAAATACCTTAGACAAATATAAACGTCCTTATATTTTGCTTAAAGGCGATAAAAAAACACGCTTAAAAACAGCGACAGCCGCTATTGATAAGCTGTTGGCAAAAAGGTATACATAAATATGAACACGCATTTACTCAAAGAAATAAATTTTAAAGCTATTAGAAGCAGTGGTCCCGGCGGGCAACATGCTAATAAAGTATCCTCTAAAATAGAATTGTCTTTTGATGTTCTCAATTCTAAATTATTAACCGCCGAACAAAAACAATTACTTCTTAAAAACATAGCGAACAGATTAACAAAAGACAATATTTTAATCCTTCAGTGTGACGAAAGCAGGAGTCAACATAAAAACAAAGAAATTGTCATAGACCGATTTTTAAAGCTTCTTGAAAAGGGTTTGACAATTCCCAAAAAACGCAAACCGACAAAACCCACCAAAGCGTCAATAAAAAAACGATTAGACAGCAAGAAAAAGATTTCTGTAAAAAAAGCTACTAGAAAAAATCCCGATTTAGAATCCTAAATTTACAATTCAGAATTCATAATTAATCCGTACATTTGTGCTCTCTAAAAGGGGTGCCAATCCCGATAATTATCGGAAGGCTGAGATTACACCCATTGAACCTGAACAGGTAATGCTGTTAAGGAAATGACCAATCCCAAAAACCCTTTTTTATTTGTGAGATCTTCATTAAAATTATTTTTTAATGAATTAGCTCGAACAAATCCCGCTGTTTGGCGGGATAATTAACAGCTTTTCTAAAAAATTTAGATAAGCCTAATTTAATTTGTTAAACAGATGAAAAAGTTATTTATCTTAATCGTTTTTTGTAGCATGAGTGTCTTTGCCCAAAAAACAGATATCAAAAAAGACACCATCAAGCTCAACGAAGTTATTGTAGAAGCCACAAGGCTTGGTAAAAATGCGCCTTTTACCCAATCTAATGTTTCTAAAAAAGAATTGCGCAAACGCAATTTAGGGCAAGACATCCCTATTTTGTTAAAGTATTTACCCAATATAGTCACTACTTCAGATGCCGGGGCCGGTATAGGTTATACAGGTATTCGCGTGCGCGGTAGCGATGCCACACGTGTAAATGTAACTATTAACGGTATTCCGCTAAACGACAGTGAATCGCAGGGTACTTTTTGGGTCGATTTACCCGATTTTGCCAGTTCTACCCAAAGTATTCAATTGCAACGTGGTGTGGGAACGTCAACCAATGGCGCCGGCGCTTTTGGAGCCAGTTTAAATTTGTTAACCGATGGCATTTCAGAAAATCCGGTAGGCGAAATTAACAATACGGTGGGCTCTTTTAATACACGAAAACACACCGTAAAATTTAGTACAGGCTTGTTAAACAAACATTTTGAGCTAGCCGGACGTGTGGGGCTTATCAAATCTGATGGCTATGTAGATAGAGCCCGTTCCGATTTAAAATCATTTTTCCTTTCGGCCACTTACGTCAACGATAAAACTTTGATAAAAGCCCTGGCTTTTGGGGGTCAAGAAATTACCTACCAAGCTTGGTGGGGTATAGATGCCGAAACACTAAAAAATGACCGAACTTTTAATTTTGCAGGGGCTATTTATGATGACGCGTGGAATGTCACGGGATTTTATAAAGATCAAGTAGATAATTATAAACAAGACCATTATCAATTGCACATCAACCATAGTTTTAATAATTATTGGAGCGCTACAGTCGCTTTTCACTACACAAAAGGAAAGGGTTATTATGAAGAGTACCAACAAGATCAAAATTTAGCCGATTATGGGCTATTGCCGACAACTATTAACGGCTTAGATATTTCTGCAAGTGATTTGGTGCGTCGTAAATGGTTAGATAACGATTTTTACGGGACAACTTTTTCGTTAAAATACAACGATTTAAATAAGGTGAAAGTCATTTTTGGCGGAGCGTGGAATCAATACAAAGGAGACCATTTTGGACGTATTATTTCTGGTGAATTTATCGACAGAACCAGTTTGTTTAAGAACTATTACTTTAATGTGGGCGACAAAACCGATTTTAATATTTACAGTAAAATAGATTATCAATTAAACGATAAACTGAGTTTGTATGGCGATGTGCAATTTCGTAATTTAACATATACCATAAAAGGTATAGATACTGATTTATCAACTTTAAACGTTAATGATAAATTGTCATTTTTTAATCCTAAAGTGGGAATTAATATGGTGCTAAACGACGTGTCAAGTCTCTATTTATCTTACGCTAAGGCGCACAAAGAGCCTAGTAGGAGCGATTATAGGGGTGTTTCTAAACAGCCAAAGCCCGAAAATTTAGACGATTTTGAATGGGGCTATCGTTTGGCGAAAAAAACGGTAACATTAAATGCTAATATTTACTATATGAGTTATAGAGACCAATTGGTACTGACAGGAGCTGTAGATGATGTGGGAAATTTTATACGTACCAACAGTGGTAAAAGCTATCGTCTTGGTTTTGAATTAGATGCTTTGATAAAGCTGGGTAAAAAATTCTATTGGCAACCCAATATGGCTTTGAGTACTAATAAAAATGTTGATTTTTTAATTGAAAATGAGGCAACAACTACTAATTTAGGCAACACATCTATTTCTTTTTCACCCAATACAGTTGTGGGTAACGCCTTTGTTTTTGAACCTTCAAAAGCCTTCTCTGTGGGATTATTGTCAAAATACGTCGGCAAACAGTTTATGGGCAATACTGAATTGGAGGCCTCAAAATTGCCGAGTTATTTTACAACCGATTTAAATTTTATGATAAACCTATTTCCAAAAAATACTTTTAAAGAAATCAGTATAACCGGATTGGTTAATAATATCTTTGATGAAAAATATGTTTCAAATGGCTACATGTGGGGTGTGTCACCGTATTATTATCCACAGGCGGGAATTAATTTTTTACTCGGATTAAATCTTAAATTTTAAAACAAAAACCCCTGCTTAATCAAAAGCAAGGGTTTTTAAATACTAATAGTGGGTTACGTTGACTATATATACAAGCTAGCGTATATAGTCGAGGGATTATTTTTTAGAAGTATTGGCGCCTACAATAGAATAAAGCGGGCAAGAACCGGTTAAGATGGTAAATAACAAGATAGCCCCTACAGCATAGAGCACATAGCCGGCCCAAGCAGCTTCTAGACCTCCTGCATATGCAAAATATATTGCTACTATTGCAATGATTAAACGAATGACTTTGTCAATACTTCCTACATTTTTTTTCATAATATAATATTTAAGAGTTAAAAGTTATTTTTTTAAGGGAAGATTGTTGGCATTCCAATTTAAAATACCGCCTTTTAAATTGTAAATTTTTTTAAAACCTAATTTTTTGAGAATTTCACTGGAATATTTACTGCGTACACCACTTCTACAATACACATATACGGGTTTTAATTTGTCTAATTTACTTATTTGCTGACTAAAATCTTGGTCGTAGTAGTTAATATTTAAAGCATTTTTTATGTGTCCCGATTTAAACTCATTTGGGGTTCTCACGTCAATAAGTTGTACGCTATTACTCTTTAAAACAATGTTTAGTTCTTTAGGTTCTATGTTTTTTATAACACTTTCTTTTAAACCTTGACCTCTTATGTTTGAACTTAATCCGATAAAGAGGATGGTTACAAAGAGTGTTTTAAAAATTCTCATATCAATAATTTTATAAATAAAAAGCAAAAATAATGCCCCTAAAATTAGTAAAAATATTTTAAGGGCACTAAAAACCTAATTATTATGAATTACAAAAGTGTTGTTGGGCATACATAATCTGTGAATTTTAACGCCGTTTCTTTTAAATCGTTAAAACCACCACGAATATCTGTCACATTTTTTACACCATTAGCTTGGAATATAGACGCCGCTATTAAAGAGCGATAACCACTGGCACAATGTAAGTGGTATTCTTTAGAAGGATCTATTTCGGCAAAATTTTGATTGATAAAATCTAGCGGGAAATTAGCAACTCCAACAATGTGTTCAGAAAGGTATTCTGATTCACGTCGTACATCTAGAGCCTCTTCTATTTCACCGTTTTCAAACTTTTTAGCAAAGCCTGCTGCTGTTTCCGATTTGATTTTATCAAGGCTAAAGCCGGCTTCTTTCCATGCTTTAATACCTCCGGCTAAATAACCCATTGTATTGTCGTAGCCTACTCTAGAAAAACGCGTCACAATTTCGTTTACGCGTAATTCATCGTCGGCTATAAATATTATTTTCTGGTTGATGTTTTTTACTAAGGCACCTACCCAAGGGGCAAAATTACCATCTACGCCAATATACCAAGCGCCGGGAACGGTTCCTTCTTCGGTATAAGCTTCTTTGCTTCGCGTATCTACTACTAAAACATCATTTTTATCGCTATATTCCTTAAATGTAGGGGCATCTAAAGGCGTTGTGCCCTTGTGCAAAATGGTGTCAATACTTGTATTTATCGACTTGTTCATCCTAACATTATTGGGGAAGTATTGCGGCGGTTGTTTAAGACCTGTAGTGACTTCTTTGATGAATTCTTCTTTGGTCATATCGGCGCGAAGGGCATAGTTTGTTTCTTTTTGATGGCCTAAGGTGTCAAAAGTTTCGGTACTCATATTTTTACCGCAGGCCGATCCGGCGCCATGATTGGGATAAACTATGATATCATCGGGTAAAGTCATTATTTTAGTACGCAAAGATTCGTATAAAAATCCGGCCAAGTCGTTTTGTGTAATATCAGATTTTACGGCCAAATCAGGACGTCCCACATCGCCTATAAACAGGCAATCGCCGGTAAATACACAAGGGGTATTCCCATTTTCGTCAATTAATAAATAAGACGAAGATTCCATAGTATGCCCCGGTGTATGTAATAACTTTAAAGATATATCGCCAATTTTAAACAGTTCGCCATCTTTGCCGTTGTGAATTTCGTATTCTGCTGTGGCATTGGGGCCAAAGACTATCGTAGCACCGGTTTTTTGAGCCAAGTCGTATTGTCCCGATACAAAATCGGCATGGAAATGAGTTAAAAAGACATATTTTATAGTAGCGTTATCCGCCTCAGCCATTCTAATATAAGGCTCAGTTTCGCGTAAAGGGTCAATTATAGCAGCTTCACCATTACTACATATATAGTAAGCCATTTCTGCCAAACATCCGGTAAATAATTGCTCTACTTTCATTGTTTTAAGTTTTAAATATTTTGTTTCAGGGGTCTAAATTAGTTAACTCTTTTTTTCTTAATGTGATGTATATTACACTGTCAAATATTCCTTTGAGTCACATAATTTTTTTATGGACGTCAACCTGCTTTTTTTTGTAATAATCTACAGCCTCTTGAATACTCATAAAACAGTGTTGTTTTCCTATCTCCGT
>CAZMBM010000061.1:0-12402 GCA_964564475.1 uncultured Flavobacteriaceae bacterium
TTTTTATTGATGGTTTCTGTACTGTATTTTTTCCAGAATTTCATGGATTATTTTTTTTGCAAAAGTACAATTATGTTTTGGGATTTTATAAGAGGCTTAAAAAGAAATTAAAATCTCTTCCCAAAGAATAAAAGCTATTTAGCTATCTTTGTTTTTGTGTCGGCAATTCCTCTAGAAATACAAATAAAAGCCTTACCCAATGCACCCGGTGTTTATCAGTTTTACGACTTTGAAAATACGTTGCTGTACATAGGTAAAGCCAAGAACCTTAAAAAAAGGGTCAATTCATATTTCACAAAACAGCATGACAATGCTAAAACACGGGTTTTAGTAAAAAAAATAGCACACATTAAACACATTGTTGTAGAAACTGAGACCGATGCCCTTTTATTAGAAAATAATCTGATAAAAAAATACCAACCCAAGTACAATATTATGCTCAAGGATGATAAAACCTATCCGTGGTTGTGTATTAAAAAAGAACGTTTTCCACGTGTGTTTTTAACCCGACGTGTTGTGCCCGACGGGTCAGAATATTTTGGCCCTTACACATCGGTAAGGACGGTTAAAGTTCTGCTCGATTTAATAAAAGAGTTGTACTTGTTACGGAGCTGTTCGTACGATTTAAGTGAGAAAAATATAGCTTCGGGAAAGTATAGTGTGTGTTTAGATTATCACATTGGTAATTGCAAGGGCCCTTGTGAAGGTTTACAAACCGAAGCAGATTACAACGAAGATATTCAGGCTATCCGCCACATTATTAAAGGCCATTTTAAAAAGTCTCTAGAGACTTTTAAAAAGCATATGCAACAACACGCTAAAGCCCTAGAATTTGAAGCGGCCCAACATATAAAAGAGAAGATAGACTTGTTAAAAAATTACCAGGTAAAATCGACAGTTGTGAGTCCCAGTATCACAAATGTCGATGTTTTTTCTATTATTTCTGATGAGAGTTTTGCCTATGTCAATTTTTTAAAGATAAGTAATGGGGCTATTATTCAATCGCATACAAGCGAAATTAAAAAGAAACTCAATGAAACTGACGAAGAAATTTTAACCTTAAGCATCGTAGAAATACGCCAACGTTTTAACAGTCAATCTAAAGAACTTTTTGTGCCGTTTAAAGTGAGTGTGGGTGAAAATTTAAAAGTTACCGTACCCAAACAAGGCGATAAAAAACGCATAGTTGAGTTGTCATCACGTAACGCCCGTTATTTTAGACAAGAGCGCTTTAAACAGATTAAAATTATAGACCCCGAACGTCATGTAAAACGCATTTTAGCACAGATGCAAAAAGATTTAAGATTGTCGGAGCCCCCTGCCCATATTGAGTGTTTTGACAACTCTAACATTCAAGGTGCCCATCCGGTGGCCGCCTGTGTGGTTTTTAAAAATGCCAAGCCCAGTAAGAAAGATTACCGTCATTTTAACATTAAAACAGTTATAGGCCCCGATGATTTTGCCTCGATGGAAGAGGTTGTTTTTAGACGTTACCGTCGCTTATTAGACGAAGACCAAGCTTTGCCGCAACTCATTATTATTGATGGCGGCAAGGGGCAATTATCGTCTGCCGTAAAGAGCTTAGATGTTTTGGGTTTGCGTGGTAAAATTGCCATTATTGGTATAGCTAAACGCTTGGAGGAATTGTATTATCCCGACGACAGTGTACCGCTTTATCTCGATAAAAAATCGGAAACTTTAAAAATAATTCAACAACTCAGAAACGAAGCCCATAGATTTGGTATAACACACCATCGTAACAAACGTAGTAAGAGTGCTCTCAATTCTAATTTAACTCAAATTTTGGGGGTCGGCAATAAGTCGGCAGAAAGCTTATTAAAGCATTTTAAATCTGTTAAGAGAATCAAACAAGCAAGCGAAGAGGAACTGGGTGAAGTGGTGGGAAAATCTTTAGCAAAAAAAGTGTATGTTTTTTATAAAAAAAACAACTAACTTTATCTAAATTAAGGATGTTCGATGAAAAAAGTTTTCACCTTTGTTTTTTGTTTTATTTTTTTGGGAGCTTTTGCACAAAAAACCCTTCCAAAAACAGACATTAAAGTAGGATTGGTTTTAAGTGGGGGTGGTGCCAAAGGTTTTGCTCATATTGGTGTTATTAAAATTTTAGAACAAGCCGGCGTTAGGGTTGATTATATAGGCGGTACCAGTATGGGCGCTATTATTGGGGCTTTGTACGCATCGGGATACAATGCCAATCAGTTAGATTCTATCATTAGGCATACCGATTTTACAAATATTTTACAAGATAAATTACCACGAAATGCCAAATCTTTTTTTCAAAAAGAAAACGATGAAAAATATGTGATAACACTTCCTGTAAAAGGCAATAATATTGGTTTGCCCTCGGCTATTTCTAAAGGCCAAAACGTATTCAATTTGTTTTCAAGATTAACGGAACATGTACACGATATTCAAGATTTTAACAATTTACCTATCCCGTTTTTGTGTATTGCCACCGATTTAGAAACAGGTAAGCAAGTGATTTTAGATCACGGATTTTTGCCCGAAGCTATTAGAGCCAGCGGTAGTTTTCCTACCCTTTTAGAACCTGTAGAAATTGACGGCAGGTTTTTATCTGATGGTGGTATTGCTAACAATTTTCCGGTACAAGAGGTTATTAATATGGGCGCCGATGTTATTATAGGCGTCGATGTTCAAGATAAATTAAAGAAAAGAGCCCAGTTAAATTCGGCACCTAAAATCATCATGCAAATTGTAAATTTCAACATGTATGCCGAAAATGAAACCAAAAAAAATGAAGTAGATGTGTATATACATCCTATAATGAAAGGATTTAATGTGGTGTCTTTTGGCAAAGCAAAAGAAATAATAAAGGCCGGTGAAATAGAAGCCCTAAAAGAATTGCCTTACTTAAAATCTATAGCCAAACAGCAGTCAGATAAATTAAAATTAATTAAAGGAAAAACCATCTATCCCAAAAACAAAAAAATACGGATAAAAGATATAAAAATTAAGGGGTTAAAACGTTATAGTAGAGAGTACCTGTTAAGTAAGCTAGATGTTAATAAAGGTGATACCATCACTTTTAAAAAGTTTATTAAAGGCATTGAACGCCTTTCGGCCACTAATAACTTTAAATCAATCAATTACAGATTTTTACCCGAATTGGGCGGTAATAAAATTGTTTTTGATGTTGAAGAAAGCAACTTAAATACAACATTTTCTTTAGGAGGCCACTATGACAATTTGTATAAGACAGGAGTGCTGTTAAACTATAAAACCAAAGGGTTTTTACAAAAAAGTGACATTTTTTCGTTTGACTTTGTCTTAGGTGACAACATAAGATATAATTTGAATTATTTTATCGATAACGGGTTTCATTGGAATTTTGGTTTTAGAACACGTTATGTCAAATTTTCGGATGACATTACTATTTTGGGAAGCTCTTTTCAAAATGATAATATCATTACCAATTCAGAAAAAATACGACTGGATTACAATGATTTTACCACCCAATTTTATGCACAAACTACTTTTAGAGAAAAATTCATAACGGGTATGGGATTAGAGCATAAATACATTAAAGCTTTTAACAAATTGACTATTAATAGGTTTACAGAAAAGTTTTTTTATGAAAACGAAAGTTATTACAATGCCTACTTTTATTTAAAACTAGACACTTTTGACGCTAAAAATTATCCCAAAAAAGGTGTTAGTTTTTCGATGAGTTACAGGGCGTATTTGGCCTCTTCAGCCAGTCCGTTTACTACATTTACACAATTAGACGGTTCTTTGAGTTTTGCCCATACCTTTAAAGAACGCTTGACTTTTCAATTTACAACAGAAGCCGGAACAGTCATAGGAAATAACTTAAACCCTGTTTTAGACTTTCATCTAGGAGGCGTAGCACAAAACCTTATAAATACTTTTAGACCTTTTTACGGCTACGACATAGCCGACCTTAACGAATCGAGCTTTTTGAAATCTACTTTTATTTTAAGGCAAGAAATATTTAAAGAAAACTACCTGTCTTTTACAGCCAATTATGCCAGAGTTGAAAAAGATCTTTTTAATAACGGCCGTCTTTTTGAAAATACAAAATCGGGATATGCAGCCAGTTACGGTATAAATTCCTTTATTGGTCCCATAGAACTTATTTATGCTTGGTCTCCCGATACATCTAAAAGCTATTGGTATTTAAATGTGGGATTTTGGTTTTAGGCGTTTTTTTTAAAGTATGAATAAAAAATCCCCATTACCGAACAACAAACCCGATAATGGGGACATGGTTAACATAAATAATTATTTTTAAGCGTGTTTCCTGTCGTATATTTTAATTTTTAATCCGTTAAGGAGGTAATACATTATAGGGACGACTACAAGGGTTAAGAAAGTTGCAAATGTCAATCCAAATATAACTGTCCAAGCCAGCGGTCCCCAAAACATAATATTTTCACCTCCCATATAAAAATGAGGGTTAAACTCTGTAAACAATCGAATAAAATCTATATTTATTCCCAAAGCCAGTGGCACTAAGCCTAGTACTGTGGTTATGGCTGTTAAAAGTACCGGACGCAGGCGGGTTTTACCCCCTTCTACAATACTTTCGACAACTAAATTTATAGGCAATAAACTTGTAGAAATATTGTTTTCTTGACGTTTACGTTCCATAATTAAATTGGTATAATCTATCAATACAATGGCATTGTTTACCACAATGCCGGCTAAAGAAATAATGCCCAGCATAGACATAATAATAATGAAATCCATTCTAAAGATTACCAAACCTAAAAGAACACCTATTAAACTTAATAAAACAGACATGGATATTATAAAAGGTGTAGAAGCCGAATTAAATTGTCCAACTAAAATTAAAAAGATAGCCATAACAGCAATAAGCAAAGCCTTGAGCAAAAAAGCCATATTTTCTGCTTGCTTTTCTTGTTCTCCTGTAAAGGCGTAACTCACCCCTGTCGGCATTTTGTATTTTTTTAAAGATTCCCCTATTTTGGCAACGATTTCGTTGGCATTATAACCATCAATAACATTTGAGTACACAGTTATGGCACGTTTTAAATCTTTGCGTTTTACGGCATCAAAAGTTGTACTGCTTTTAGGTTTTGCTACAGAAGAAATGGGTATTTGTTTAATAATGCCACCATCTGTTTGGTCTCTAAAGGTTATTTTCTGATTCAGCAAAACATCTTGATTATAGCGGTATTTATCCATTAATCTGATGTTAATAGGATAATCGTCTTCACCATCTTTAAATGTAGAGACTTCAAGTCCGTATAAGGCTGTACGAAGTGTTTGTGCAATCTGTCCGGTAGAAATATTTAAACGACGTGCTTTTTGTCGGTCAACAACAATGGGTAATTCGGGTTTTCCTTGATTGACATCAATTTTTAAACCTTCGATTCCGGCTATATTTTCTTTATTTATATAGTTTTTAACATCGTTAGCAACCGCCATGAGTTGTTTGTAATCGTCTCCCGAAATTTCTAAATTTATAGGGGCACCTGTTGGAGGTCCTTTTTTATCTTTATCGATAACAATTTTTACACCGGCAAAATTTCCTAAAACATTGCGGATATCGTTCATTAATTTTTGAGAGCTTACTTTTTCGTCTGTTAGAGGGTTTATACGTTCTTGAAAATCGACAAAATCTATTGTAATTTTAGACTTGTTGGGTGTTTTACCACCTTGTTGTCCACGACTTACATCGCCGGTTCCTTCGCCAACTTGCTCTATTACAGAAGTTACCATAAAACTTTTGCCGTCAACTTTGTATTGGTTTAGGTAATTTACAACACGTTTTTCTATCTTTTTGGTAAAGTTATTTGTTTGTTCAATGTCTATCCCAATAGGAAATTCGATATACACATATACCTGCTTGGGTTGATTGTCCGGGAAAAATTCGACTTTTGGCGGGAAAAATTTAAAAAGTAATAAAGATAAAAAAAGCATTAAAATGGTACCGCTAAAAAAGTATATTGGATTTCTACCCCGTAATGTAAAGCGTAAGAAACTTTCATAAAAATTTTCGAGCTTTGGTAAAAAAACACTTTGAAACCATTTGGTGCCGGGTGTAAATACTTTTGCATTTAAAAAGCCCAGTACACCAAATGTAATTGAAAAATTACCCAGAGCTACTAATAATTTTGAACTTGTACTCAAACCACCGGCTATAAAAACAGCCCCAATAATTAGTAGTAAAAGCGTAAAGCGGATGCGTTTTTTAATATTGACCTCTTCTTCTTTGAGCTTCATATAAACCGATGTCAACATAGGGTTTATTACCAAAGCTACAAACAGCGAAGAACTCAGTACAATAATTAGAGTAATGGGGAGGTATTTCATAAACTCACCTATAATATCCGGCCAAAAAGCCAAAGGGATAAAGGCGGCTAAAGTTGTGGCTGTAGAAGCGATGATTGGCATAGCGACTTCTCCAACACCGTATTTGGCGGCTTCTATTGTAGAATAGCCTTTTTCATCCATTAAACGGTATATATTTTCAACAACTACAATACCGTTATCAACCAACATTCCCAGAGCTAATATTAAAGAAAACAATACCATTGTGTTTAGGGTGACCCCCATGGCACTTAAGATGATAAATGATAAAAACATAGACATAGGTATGGCAATTCCCACAAAAAGAGCGTTGCGCAATCCCAAGAAAAACATAAGAACACCAACTACTAAAAGCATCCCTAAAATAATGCTGTTTTCAAGGTCAGACACTTGTGTTTTTGTCTGATTTGACATGTCGTTTGTTTTTGAGATAATTAAGTTTGGCGGAAAGACTTCAGCCTTAGATTTGGCAATAATTTTATCTATCTTTTCTGAGGCATTTATCAAATTTTCGCCACCGCGTTTTTTAACATCAAGCATCACAACAGCTTTGCCGTATTGGCGGGCATAACTTTCTTTTTCTTGTTCTCTATAGGTTACTTTTGCAATATCTCTGAGGTAAACAACTTTTTGACGTTCGCGTTTTACAATAACATTGGCAATTTCGTCGGCATTTTTAAATTCCCCTTCAACACGTACATTTCGGCGTAAGCCACCTTGTTTTATTTCGCCACCACTAACGGTTACATTTTCGTTTTTTATGGCATTGGCTATATCGTCAAAATTCAACTGCAGGAGCTCCATTTTATAAAGGTCAAGACTCACCTCCATTTCTTTATCTTGAACGCCTCTGATGTCAACTTCAGATATTTCAGGCAGGGCTTCTATTTCGTCTTCGAGGTATTCGCCAAATTTTTTGAGTTGATCCATAGAAAAATCACCCGAAAGGTTGATATTCATAATAGGCATCATCTCGGCAAAATTTAATTTGAAGACATTGGGATCTGCGGGTAAGTCTTTAGGGAAATTTTTATCGGCTTTGGCCTCATCAACTTTGTCTTTTACTTTTCTAAGAGCTTCGTCGGGGGTTACGCTAAAGTCAAATTTCACATCGATAGACGAGTAACCTTCAAGTGAATTGGACGTAATTTCATCGACTTCAGAAATGCCATTTATTTTTTTCTCAATAGGACGTGTTAATAATTTTTCAATATCTAAGGCAGAATTGCCGGGATAGGGCGTGGTAATATAAATTTCGGGTGCAGAAACTTCGGGAAAAGCTTCTCTTGGCATACCCAAATAAGACGTTAAACCCGCTAAGAATATGATGAATATTAAGACATAGACAGTCATTTTGTTCCTGATAGACCAGGATGACAGTTTAAATTCTTTTAAGATGGGTTTTGACTCTGAATTTTCCATAGGATAGTATTAAAAATCTGAGATTATAATTTTACAACATTTACCAATTGGCCGTTTTTAATACCTCTTGCCCCTTTGTCAACAACTATAGAATTGAGTGATAAGCCGCTTATAATATGTGTTTTATCTCCGTAAGACAGGCCTGTTGTTACGATGGTTTTGATGGCTTTAAAAGCCTTATTTTCTCTTTTTAAAGTGTAAACAAAGTTATTGCCATTTTGATCTTCTTGTACCATATAAGAAGGAATAGTGATGGCATTTTTGGCAGTATAGTCGTTTATTTTAATATCGGCTATTAAATTTGGTTTAAGACTATTGTCGTCATTTTTTAAAAATATTTTTATTTTAAAACTGCGGTTATTAGGGTCGATAAAATCGGCTACTTGTGATATTTTGGTGTCAAAAGATTTATCTAAATTTTCAAAATAAACTTGGGCTTGATTACCACGCTTTATTTTACCTATATAATTTTCAGAAATATCGGCTTCTACATAAACCTGTTCTAAATTAACCAACCTAATAACGGGGATTTGTGGACTTATAAATTCACCTACATTTGGTATAATGTCGTCTATCGTACCACTAAAGGGCGCTTTTATGGTTGTTTTTTCTAACTGTGTTTCTAATGTATTGAGCTTTTTTTCTAAAGATTCTTTATTGGTTTTGGCTTGGAGGTATTGAATTTCGCTGCCTATTTTTTGACTCCACAAACGCGCCTGTCTGTTAAAAGTGGTTTCGGCCAAGGCTATCTGGGTCTTGATTTCGTTTATGTTGTCTATTATAAGAGAGTCATCAATTTTCATCAAAGGATCTCCGAGCTTTACTTTTTGGGTTTCTTTCACTAAAATAGCCATAACAGTACCGCTCACTTCGGGTCTTATAATGCTGTTTTTATTAGTTCCTACAAATCCTTGAAGCGTTAAAAAATGCTTAAAAGTTGAGGCTTTTAATTTCAAACTTGTTACAAGTTGTAATTTTTGAGTCGTATCGAGCTTGGCTATGGCCTGATCTAAGTCAATTAATTTGTTGTTTAGGCTGTCTATTTTTTTTTCGATGGCTTTTTTCTTAATTATTAATTGTTTGAGATTTGAGTCTGTTTTTGTTTGACAAGCACCCACTAACAATAGACTTATAAATAATATGCTTAGCTTTTTCATTTTTTATTTGAGGTTTAAAGCGTTTTCTAATTTAATTTTCGAATTTATTATAGCAAGTATTGCTTGTAAATATTCTTGTTGTTTTTGATAAAGTTGGTTTTGTGAAGTGGTTAAGTCGAAACTTGAGCCCACACCTTCAAAAAACTTAACACTTTCTTTGTGCTCAATATGTTCGGCAAGTCTTAAGTTTTCTTTAGTTGTTACGTATTGGTCTAAAGAAAATTGATAATCGCTTTTGGCACTGGCCACTTGTAATTTTAAATTTTGAGCTGTTTTTTGTAAATCGATTTCAGATTGTTCTAAGGCAATTCTGGCCTGTTGTGTTCTGGCGCTGCGTTTAAAACTGCTAAAAACAGGCACATTAAGACTCAAGCCAAATAAAGAGGACGTAAACCACTTTTGATCTTTCGTGAAAAAGGTAAAATTTTCGCTATTGGCAAATTTTGAGTAATTGACAAAGGCATTTAATGAAGGCAGGGCTTTACTCATTTCGAGTTTCATCAAAAGCTCATTTGATTTTTTAGTGTTTTCGGCTATTCTAAAATCTATATGATTGTTGAGGTCTAAACTTTTGCTAAACAAACCTAAATCGGTACTTTTTACAGCCAAACTTTCTAAGCTGTCAGACAGGATTATTTTTTCATCCAAATCAATGCCTAGAGTGATGTTTAACATTTTATACGAAATGCTTTTGAGTCTTTTGGCTTTGTTTAATTGATTTTTAATGGTTGATAAAGTAATTTGTAATTGCTCGGCATCTTGTTCTTCGGCCAATCCGTTTTTAACAATGGCTTTGGTTTGATCTAAGTTTTTTTGAAGCAGATTTTTGTTTTTGGTCAGAATAACAACACTTTCTTCGGCCAAGAGTACATTGCCATAGGCATTAATCACGGCCTCTTTTACTCCCAGTTCGGTTTTTTCTTTGGCCAATTTCGAAATTTGTAAATATACTTTTGCAGATTGAAGACCTATCAAATATGAACCGTCAAATATCACTTGGCTCATAGTGACCGTTGCCGTCAAATCTTTTTTGGTACCAAAAGCAACTTCGGCAAACTCTCCTGCGGGACCTCCCACGAATTCTGCAGGGATTAAGGTAATAATTTGTTTTAACCAATCATGATATTCTAAAGAGGCATCTACTTGGGGTAAACCAATAGTTGTTGTTTCCCATTTTTTCTTTTTAGCGGCTTTTATATCTAAAGAGGCATTTCTAGCTGTATAATTGTGCTCAAGCGCATAAGATATGGCCTCGTCAAGACTGAGCTTTAACGGCTTTTCTTGGGCAAATGAAATGCCCACAAAGAAAAATGAGCAGAGTATTAATAGTAAGCTTTTTTTCATTTTTTTATCAATCTATTTAAGGTTTGTAATCCTTTATCAGAGGCGATGGCTCTAATATAAAATTCGAGGTAATATTCCATAACCTCATTTAAATTGTCTTCAAAAAATAATTCATCATTCTTAATGGCGGTAATAGACAGGTAATAAAATTTTGTTACTAAATCTATATTTATATCTTTTCTAAAACAGCCTTCATTTATACCGCGTATTAAATTATTTTTAAAACAGGTGTTTATTATTTCACGTTTTTTAAGGTCGAGTTTGGCATAAATTGTAGGGTAATATTTTTTTAGCTGAAACTCGGGCGAGGTTTTTTCGCCTTTTAAATAGCGTGATATGACTTCTTTAATTTTAAAAGATTCTTCAATAGGATTAAATTGTTTGCTTTCTATTTTTGTGATAAGAGCGCTTATTTGTTCGAATATATAGAAAGCGGTAGCCTCTATTAACTCTGTTTTATTACTAAAATGGGTGTAAATAGTTTTTTTAGATATGGCCAATTTATTGGCTATATCATCCATTGTAACACTTTTAAATCCAAAGTTTAGAAACAGTTCGGTTGCTTTTTGTATAATTTCTGTTTTCATATCGGAGGCAAATATACAACATGGGAAACTAAAAAAACAAAAAAAGTTTCCAAAGTTTACAAAAATTTAATATTTATGTAAAATTCACTTAAATAAAAGGACATTAGTTTTAGTTTAGTTATTTTTACACAAAAATAAAATACCGTGAGTTTAGACCATTATAAAGTCTTATTTTTAGATTATTTAGCTACTAAATCTGTAGAGAGAGAACCTCAAAATTTATACAGACCAATCAATTATATTTTAAATTTAGGAGGCAAACGGTTACGTCCAATTTTGGTTTTAATGGGCTGCGATTTATTTGGGGGTGTTACCCAAAAAGCTTTAGATGCTGCTTTGGCTATGGAAATGTTTCACAATTTTTCGTTGATACACGATGATATTATGGATAAAGCACCTATCCGTCGTGGTTATCCAACGGTACACAATAAATGGGACTTAAATACAGGTATTCTGTCGGGAGACGCCATGCTTATTTTGGCCAATACCTTTTTTAACAGTTATACAGGTGAGACTTACAAAGATTTACAACAGCTTTTTAACACTACGGCCTTAGAAGTATGCGAAGGGCAACAGTATGACATGGATTTTGAAACCCAAGAAAGTGTACCTCTGGAAAGTTATCTTAAAATGATAACTTTTAAAACGGCTGTTTTGTTGGCAGCTTCTCTTAAAATGGGGGCTATTATTGCTCAAGCCGATGAAAAAAATATGCAAAACATTTATAATTTCGGATTAAACTTAGGGATTGCTTTTCAGTTACAAGACGATTATTTAGATGTGTATGCCACGGCAGATTTTGGTAAACAACAAGCGGGCGATATATTAGAAAACAAGAAAACTTTCTTATTTATAAAAACTCTTGAGTTGGCAAATGATGAGGATAAAAGACTTTTATTGAAACTGTATGCGCCAAAGAATGATATACCCAATAAAGTTGAGCGGGTTACTAATTTATTTAACAAATATAAAATGCCACATTTTTTGCAGAAAGAGATAGAATTCTACACTCAGAAATCTTTAGATAATTTAAAAAACCTATCACTTAATGACGGTGCTAAAAAGGTTTTAAAAGATTTTTCCAGAGATTTAATGTGCAGAACAATCTAAATAGAAATGTCCCAAAAGGTTTCACATATTAAAATTTTGCATAAAAGTCTTTCGCCGAAGCTTTATAATAATCTGTTAAAACAGTTAAACAAAGATTTACTTTTAGGAGGTATAGATTTAAATTTCGACATTAATTGTACGCCTAAAGAGTTGGTTTCTAAACTTTCAGATTTGTTAAAAGATTTGATTCAAAATAAATACCAAGTGTTTAATCAATTTATGTACACACTCGATATATCCGAAAAAAAAATACACAATTTAAGCCTTACAAATACTGAAGAATTGGCGTTGGAATTAACAAGAATAGTGTTAGAACGGCTACTTCAAAAAGTGATATTGAAAGAGCAATTTAAAACCTAAAAGCATTTTAAAAAACTATTGCAAAACAGTAAATAAAGTAGTAATATTGCACCCTCATTTAGGTCCCATAGCTCAGTTGGTTA
>CAZMBM010000062.1:0-12361 GCA_964564475.1 uncultured Flavobacteriaceae bacterium
CTTTAATAGTATCTTTAATATCAACTAAAACACCAGGTATACCTGTAAATTGTTCGGCCACGTGGAAGGGTTGTGATAAAAATCGTTGCGCACGTCTGGCACGATGCACAATTAATTTATCTTCTTCGCTCAATTCTTCCATCCCTAAAATAGCGATGATATCTTGTAATTCTTTATAGCGTTGTAACAATTCTTTGACGCGTTGTGCCGTATCGTAATGTTCATCGCCTAAAATCTCACGATTTAATATACGCGATGTAGAATCTAGTGGATCTACAGCCGGATAAATACCTAATTCGGCAATTTTACGAGAGAGTACTGTCGTAGCATCTAAATGCGCAAAAGTTGTTGCAGGAGCTGGATCTGTTAAATCATCTGCAGGGACATAAACCGCCTGAACAGATGTAATCGAACCTGTTTTTGTCGATGTAATACGTTCTTGCATGGTACCCATTTCTGTGGCTAAGGTTGGTTGGTATCCTACAGCCGAAGGCATACGTCCTAAAAGGGCCGACACCTCTGATCCCGCTTGGGTAAATCTAAAAATATTATCTACAAAGAAAAGGACATCTTTACCTTGGCTTTCTCCGGCACCGTCTCTAAAATACTCTGCTATGGTTAAACCCGATAGAGCAACACGTGCACGGGCTCCCGGAGGCTCGTTCATTTGACCAAAAACAAAAGTCACTTTAGACTCTTTCATTTTGTCCATATCTATTTTACTCAAATCCCATCCGCCTTCTTCCATAGAATGGTTAAACTCTTCGCCGTATTGAATAATTCCGGCTTCAATCATTTCGCGCATCAAGTCATTTCCTTCACGCGTACGTTCTCCAACGCCGGCAAAAACCGACAAACCACCATGACCTTTGGCAATATTATTTATTAATTCTTGAATCAATACTGTTTTACCCACACCGGCACCACCAAATAACCCAATTTTACCCCCTTTTGAGTAAGGCTCAATTAAGTCTATTACCTTAATTCCGGTAAACAACACTTCTGTAGATGTTGACAGGTCTTCAAATTTTGGAGCATCCCTGTGAATAGGTAGGCCATTTTCACCATCTTTTGGCAAGGCTTTTAGACCGTCAATAGGATCACCTGTAACATTAAACAAACGGCCGTATATGTCACCACCAACAGGCATTTTAATAGGGTTGCCCGTTGCACGCGCTTCTTGACCTCTTTGTAAACCATCGGTAGAATCCATAGCTATACAACGCACAGTATCTTCACCTATGTGTTGTTCTACTTCTAATACTAAGATAGATCCATCGGTTCTGGTTATTTCTAAGGAGTCGTAAATTCTTGGTAATTCGGCTTCTGATGAAAATTCAACATCCAAAACAGGGCCGATAATTTGGGCAACTTTTCCTGTAACTTTAGTCATTACTTTTATAGTTTTTACTCAGCGATATGCCTTTAGTTTGTAATTATTTTTAAAGTTGCAAAAATAGACCTTTTTTTTAGAAATAAAAATAAATACATTCATTTTAAAACAAAGCAAATACCCATAAAAAAACGCCCACAAATGTGGGCGTTTTTTAAATTAATATTCTTAAAGTTTTGATTATGGATTTACTGTTAATGACAGGAAATATATAGAACCTATAAGTCCTGTACCATAGGCTTGAGTGTATTCTTTACCGCCAAGATTATTAGCTCCAAATTTCCAAGTAGCCTTAGAATTGGGAACCTTGTACGACAATTGCGCATCGAATACTGTAGCAGAGGGTACAGTACCGTTACCAAATGACGCTTGCCATAAGTAGCTGTCAAAATAACGCATACTTACATTAAATCCTAAGTTTTTAATCACTTCTGTGTTTCCAAAAGAGGTTTTAAAACTGTTTTCAGGTGTATTGAAACCAGGTTCAAATCCGGGATCAGAAGCTTGGTCAAAGTTAAACTTAGAAAGCGTGTAATTAAAAGTAAAATCATACGTATCAAAAACTTTAGTGGCCAAGCCAATACTAAAACCGTAAGAAGAAATATCCGAACTTGAATTTGTATAAGTTCTAAAGGCCACATAATCGCCTTGAGACAGTGCTATGGCTGCCAACGGCGCAGGCAATGTACCGGGTACGAAATCAGAAAAATCAGCTTGACCATACAAAGGAGCTAATACTGTTTTTTGAGAAATAAACCCGTTGTACTTATTGTAGTAAGCACTCATATCAATAGATACATTTCCTAAAGTACCGCGATAACCTACTTCATAAGCAGTTATTCTTTCAGGTTGTACTAAAGGCGTCACAAATTTTTGAGGAGCGCCTGCCAAAACAGACTCTAAAGAAAAGGCGTTTTCATAACCTTGCCTACCTGTTACTGACAATGTGGCCGGCATACCTAAACTTTGCCCTACAGTACTTACGTTAAATGGACGTGACGTATAACGGTCTAAGTTTTCGGGAGCGGAACCCACTAAAAGAGCGGCCCCTACATCTAAACCAATATATTGTGCCTGAGTATCAGGATTTCTAAATCCTGTTTGAAATGATGCTCTAAAATTGTGCTGTTTTCTATCACCTGCTGAATAAACAACTGACAAACGTGGTGAATAGTTAGGGTCAAAGTTTCTAGATTTATCATAACGTATCGATCCTGTGAATTTCAACTTATCGTCTAATAATTTTTTAACTGCCTGTATGTAAGCACCGTATTCGCTATATACAATTGGACCGTTGGTGTCAGTAAAAATTGTACCGGCAGAATTTAATTGGTACTCTCTCCAAGAGCCTCCTACTTGTATTTCGGCTATATCTGTTAAATCTCTAAAATTATAATTGCCTTCTACTTGACTCATTTTTGTTCTATCAACAAATTTAGAACCTGTTAACAAAGAGGGGTCAGATGTCACTTTATCTAAGGCTGCATTAAAGGCAGATGTTCCCGGAATAAGCGCCCCTCTTTGGGCGACCGATCTCGCCACGGCATGAGCCTGTTCTGCTGTCAAAGGAGCACCTGTAATAGCACCTAATCTTCCACCAATATAAGTTTGCGCATATTCTGTAAACCATTGTGTGTCAGATTTCCAACTTCTGTTTAAATTAATAGCTCCAAATCTGGTGTCATAAGAATTTCCTGCATTTTCACTGACTACATAAGCTCTTACAAAGAAGTTTCTGTTGTGTATTTCAATTTTGTGTTGTTGCATTAAGAAATCTCTTAGAGAATAGCGGTTAGCACCTTGATAAATAGTATTACCTGTACCTATTTTCCCTTGGTAGATAATTTCTAAGTCATCTGCATTAGGACGATATACCAATGTCAAATCGGCTTTAGCACTATTGGCATCATAATTCATCATATCGCGTTCCTTGTAACCTGTACGCGCAACTCTGGAAGCGCCTAAAAACCCTGGAGGTAGTGCTATACCGGCTCCGGCAGCGATAGCATCAAAATCTAATGTTGTAGCCACTTCATCTCCATAAACGTTTAAACCGTCATAATCAGGGGCTGTAGTTGCTTTTGTAGGGTCATTTACATCTATGTAATCATTCGCTTCCCAGTCTGTACCTTTCATAGATGAGAATGATGTTTTGACCGCAAATTTATCGCTAAAGGCATGGGCAAAACGCACACCTGCATCCCAATATTCATTAGTACCTTGTGCTTTTTGTGTTGTATAACCGGATTTTATATAAAAGCTAGCCCCTTGATAATCAAACGGACTCTTACTCGTCATAAATAAAATACCATTAAAAGCATTGGCACCATAAAGAGCAGAAGAAGCTCCTGGCAGTAATTCTATACTTTTCACATCAAGTTCAGACATCCCCACCAAGTTACCCAAGACAAAGTTAAGAGCAGGCGCCGCATTGTCCATACCATCAACCAATTGTACAAATCGGGTGTTGGCAAAAGTGGCAAAACCACGCGTATTTACAGACTTAAATGTTAAACTATTGGTATTCATCTGTACACCTTTTAAATTTTCTAAACCGTCATAAAAGGAAGCTGAAGCGGTTCTTTGGACATCTCTAATGTCAAAGCGCTCTATTGTTACGGGAGACTCTCTTACACTTTCGGGTGTTCTCGAAGCCGAAACAATAACCTCATCTAATCTACTGCTTTCTTCGGCTAAAGAAACACTCAGATTCATACTTTTTTGATTGATATCAAAAGACTGTGTTGTGTAGCCGATATAAGACACCTCTACTTTAAAGGGAGGGTTTTGGTTTACTTTAAGTGTAAAATTACCGTCAAAATCTGAAGTTGTTCCTAAAGATTTTCCAATAACTTTAATACTTACACCCGGTAGCGGTTCACCCGATTTGGCATCTTTTACTGTACCTGTTACTGTTGTTTGCGCCATTAGAGAGGCTCCTATAAAGAGCGCAAAAACAATGCTTAATAACTGTTTCATAGTTGTTTTTTATTGATTATTTATGTTAAAATTTAATGCAAAGTACAATTTTTTTTTAATTTTTCTCAAAATCACTTAAAAAACCTCTTTAAAAAATACTCTAATAAGCTTGTGTTTTCTGACTTTAATAAAGTATTATTTTTCTGACTAAAAATTTATTTCCCCTAATAATCTTTACAGAATAGATTCCTTTAGTTAACTCACTTAATGAAATATGAGCCTTAAACACGCTTGACTTTTCATTAAAATTAATACGTTTTACATAGCGTCCTAAAACATCTATAATGTCTATTGTAACTTTTTCAACCTTGGGATTTGGTAAACTTATATTGAGCTGTCCATCACTAGGGTTAGGCCATATTCTAAAATCAGCAATATTGTAATCTCCAACAGATAACGGCACAGATACAGCACTACACACCTCTACATTCCAACTTGTTAAAGAACCTATATCACTTGCCCCTTCGTCTGCCATGAACAGTATCCAATTACCTTGTGCGTTGTCGCCATTAAAATCAGATAGTGACCCCAAGGGTTTTATAATACCACTATACCCCGGGGCGGTACTATTACAAGTGGCCGAAGTGCCTTTATCGCTAAAAATAACACTCATATCTTGTGTGGCACAGTAAGATGAGGCCAGTAACTCTACCGTTTTATTTAAAGGGTTTGTAATACTCAGTTTTACATCGCCAATCCATTGGTGTGTTATGTTTACACCTATATTTACTTCAACAATGGTTTCGTTATTAGGCACACTGATTGTAGAAATAACACCCTTTAAGTCATTATCGGGAATCGCTATAGGTGTTGCCGAATAAGTTGTTGTTGTACATGCTTTTTGAAACGTTACAAATACCGCTGTTGCAGAATAATCGCCCTGTGCACAGGAGTTTATTGGTTTTACACGCCAGTAATAATTTGTGGCTTCTGTTAAGCTGTTTAAAGAATAATTGGTTTGACTTGTATTTACTGTGGTTATTATATTATTAAAATTCACATCGGTAGCCACCTGTAAAGTGTACGATTTGGCATTGCTGTTAGGTGTCCAGCTCAAAGTTGGACTTAGATCTACACCCAAACGCCCATCTGTTGGCGTCTGTATTGTTTGAGTTGTAAAAGTCGTATTGTAAACTTGTAACTTATTTACAACCGTACGCACTAACGAGGGTGTTGTAGCTGTTACCGTTATGTCATTAAGTCCAACATTAGCATCCGAAATACCCGACAGTGTAAGCGTAATATTTGTACCATCGGCAGAAGCAGTGGTCGGACTAAAAACAGCATTTATACCTCCGGGTAAATTTACCGTACTAAAAACCGCTGTTTCCGAAAAACCGCCAAAAGCGTTGTAAGTATAATTTAAAACAACATCAGTACCCGAACATATTTCGGTCGTGGGATTTTGAGGGAGTAAAGCAAAGTTATTTTCTTGAATAGTAAAGTCAGCTGCATTTACATTAAAAAATACATTATTTACACCTGCTACCATTATACGGGCGTTGGTTGTGGGATTATTAGGTATTACAATATCGTAACTACCGTTGTTGGGTACACTTGAAGCCAATGTAACGGGAAATGTTTGACCGCCATCTGTAGAAAGGAAAATATCGACAGAAGTACAATTTACGGGTGCTAAATTGGTATTGGCAACATCCCAAGTTACCGTTTGTGTTGATCCTATATCTACCGTTATTGATGTGTTTTGTGATGTAACTAAAAAGGGGCCGGCGGTTCCTTCAACCGTCACCACTTTGGCGTCTTTTGCCGTTTGACCGCCTCCTACAACATTATCACGTACAGTAACGTCGAAATTTAAAGTTCTCGATACCGAAGGGACAACCTCCCAAGTATTGGCTGTTTGTCCCGATAAAATGGTGTTAATATCAGGAAAATAGCGAATAGCACTTAGCTTTGGCAAAACAGATCTAAAAACAGCCCCACCTGTAGCTGTAGCCGATGGGGGAATGGTTGTTATTTCTGTATCTGTCTGCTCCCAAGTATAGGTTAACACATCATTGTCTGCATCAGAGCCTACAGCTGTCAACCTAAATGGTGTTGATTTTGGTATGACAACATCGGGGCCGGCATTTACAACAGGTACATTTAAGTTATTAATCAATGACGATTGTGCCCCACAGTTAATTATTCCTGTAGAAATACTGCCGAACATTTGGTTGATACTTACTATATGGAAATAGGCATCGCTGTTTTGTTGTACATTTTGTGGTGAACAAATACCTGCATAAGCCATAATGGTACTGCCACTGCCGGGCTCTACAGCCGTGGCATTTGTTCGGTTTCCATTACAGCTCCCCTTGTCACCATTAAAAGTATGTGTAGCGCCAAATTGATGCCCGATTTCGTGAGCCACAAAATCAATATCAAAAATATCGCCTACGGGGTTTGACTGCCCTGTAACACCTTGAGCTTTGGAAGCTGAGCACGGTGAATTTAAAGCGGCTACACCGCCACCGCCTGTACTAAATACGTGACCTATATCGTAATTGGCTATACCTATAACATTATCAATGTTGGTTTGATTTTCATCCAACATGGCACTACCATTGCCATTAGAATAAGGATCCGGGTTTAATGTTGTATCTTCTAAATAAATAAGTTGGTCGTTATTGGGCACTAAAACCATCGTTAAAGCCACATCATTCTCAAAAATACCATTTACACGCGTCATAGTGGTTGTTATGGCCGCCATAACAGCGGCTTTTTTTTCGGCATCCGTTCCTGTATCAACCCCTGCTTGCGTAATATGAAATTGAGAATATTCTGCCGTGGTTGCTAATGCCAATCTAAAAGTACGTAATGTAGCGTCATTGGCATTAAACGTTTTGAGAGGAGTAGTTAGCGCGTTAATACCTGTAGTTTCTTTTGTCAAACAAACAAAAGATTGATTTCTTTCGGGTAAGCTAGAACGATTGTAAACCATATAATTCGTATGGACTTTATCAATGGGGTCAATATATACCGTCCCTTTTCCCGCTTTAAAAATCATAGCGTAAACCCCTAATTGATTAACGCTAAATCGGATACTTACACTCTTGTCTGAAATACTTTGTCCTATATAAGAATTGTTTTCAGGATATTTTTTGGCCAACTCCGGCGCCATTACCGGCGCTTTTAAAATAGCAAAATCGCGCATTTTTCCCGAAGCATCCGGAAAAGGGATGACAAGCTTAGAATCACTATATTTAGTGCTTCGTTGTGGGGCTTTAGCCAACATCTTTTTTAGTAAAGTGCTGTTTAATCTGTAACTCTTAAAATCTTCGGGGTAGGCTGTACGTTGTAATATTTGAGAGGTACTTTGACGCGCATTTGTAAGGGTCCATATTTTATTTGTCTGAGAATAACTCATTTGAAAAATAAAAACACATAAAGAAATAAGACCCGATTTTTTTAAATACTTCATTAATTCTTCTATTTTTGACAAATCTATTAAATTATAGATAAAAATTGACAAAATAATTTATGAGCCGACTTAAAACCGTATTATTACTTTTATTTATGTTTGTGCTAGGTGCTTGTGTGTCGCAAAGACCTATTTTGTCAAAACTATTTTCAAAACGGTATGTACTGTCAAAAAACACGACCATAAGCTATACTTTAACACCAAACAGCCAACTGAAAATATTTAAAAATAATCTTAAAGAAACGGCTATTAAACTTGTTAAAGGCAATAAAATTGTCATTAAAATAGAAGCTGTAAAAAAAGCACCTAAAAATGTAGCCGATGCCGGTTATCGCGAAGTCCTTTACTTAGAAATACCCAATAAAAAATCACACATTATAAGCAACAATTTAACCGAATCTGACATACAAGTATGGTTTGCGCGATACTGCTTTTGTAGAGATTATTTAGGGTTTTATAAAATAGCCGAGGGGAATCTTGAGCTTGAACTTAAGCCCAAAGCGCTAAAAATAAAATCGGAGATAAAGTTCAATAATCTGCCACAAGTTCTTAAATTTATCGACCAAAAGTTAGTTATTAAAATAAATCTTTGAAAATATTTCACTCACATTCAGAATTCAACTGCAAAAAAAAAGGCTCTGCGCTTACCATTGGCACCTTTGACGGACTGCATATAGGGCATAAGCAAATACTGCAACAACTCATAAATTACAGTAAAAAAAACAATTTGAACGCTGTTGTTTTTACATTATTCCCACACCCACGATTGGTTTTACAAAAAGATAAAACCTTAAAACTGCTAAACACTATTGATGAACGCATTGAACTTCTTGAAAATTTTGGTATAAATTGTCTGGTAATAGAACCTTTTTCTAAAGAATTTTCACGCCTAAGCGCCTTAGAGTTTGTCCGCGATATTTTGGTAAATGCTCTAAACACAAAGGCCTTAATCATTGGTTACGATCATCAATTTGGTCGCAATCGTGAAGGGAATTTCGAACAATTATCAGATTACAGTCATCTGTACAATTATAAAATAGAACAGATTCCGCAACAAGACATCGCTAACGTAGCCGTGAGTTCTACCAAAATAAGAAAGGCGCTAAATGAGGGTGATATAACAACAGCCAATTCGTATTTGGGTTACGATTATATGCTTACGGGCACTGTTGTTAAAGGAAAAGGCATGGGTAAAACCCTCGATTTCCCTACAGTGAATTTGCACATTGGCGAAAGTTATAAACTCATCCCAAAAACAGGTGTTTATACCGTTTATACTTTTATAAATGGCAAAAAAGTTTTTGGCATTATGAATATTGGCACACGCCCTACACTTAACGGCACACATCAAACTATTGAGACCTATCTACTCGATTTTAATGGGAATTTATACAACAAATTCTTAAAATTACATCTTTTAAAACGCTTACGCGATGAAAAGAAATTCGAAAATCTCACCCAACTCAAAAAACAAATACACACAGACGAAATTACCGCCAGAAAATATATCGCCACATTAGCAAAGGATTAATTTTAGAATTGTTTAAATTTGCCCCTCGTAAATTAAACATCATCGTAAATGTTACAAGTCGCTTTTATTAGAGATAACAAAGCCGCCGTTTTAAAAGGTTTAGCCAAACGCAACTTTAGAAACGCCGAAACACTTATAAATGACGTTATTGCAACTGATGCTGACAGACGTGCGCTTCAGGCACAGTTAGACAACACCTTGGCCGACACCAATAAACTGTCTAAAGAAATTGGCTTGTTATTTAAATCGGGCGAAGCCCAAAAAGCCAGTTTACTCAAAGAAAAAACGCTTCAATTAAAAGCGACTTCAAAAGAGTTATCAGACAAATTAAGCATCACTGTGCAGCAACTTAAAGAGTTGTTGTATCAAATCCCGAATATCCCAAATACTTTAGTTCCCGCAGGCACTTCTGATGCAGATAACGAATGTATTTTTGAAAGGGGCACCATTCCTAACTTAGGAAACAAGGCTTTACCTCACTGGGATTTGGCCAAAAAATACGATATTATAGATTTTGATTTGGGCAATAAAATTACCGGAGCCGGTTTTCCTGTTTATAAAGACAAAGGCGCCCGATTACAACGCGCTTTAATCAGTTATTTTTTAGATAAAAATACAGCGGCCGGTTATACCGAATACCAACCCCCATACATGGTAAACGAAGCCAGCGGTATTGGCACAGGGCAGTTACCCGATAAAGAAGGGCAAATGTACCACGATGCCAAAGACAATTTATACCTTATCCCTACAGCCGAAGTCCCCATAACCAATTTGTTTAGAGATGTTATCTTAAATGAGGCCGATTTTCCTGTAATGTGCACCGCTTACACACCTTGTTTTAGGCGCGAAGCCGGTTCTTATGGCGCACATGTACGTGGTTTAAACCGCCTACACCAGTTTGATAAAGTAGAAATTGTTCGTCTCGAAAAACCCGAAAATTCTTATGAGGCTCTTGACGAAATGTTGGAACACATAAAAGGCATATTAAATGAATTAAAATTACCTTATCGGATTTTACGCTTATGTGGCGGCGATTTGGGATTTACCTCGGCGCTTACTTATGATTTCGAAATCTATTCTACAGCGCAAAAACGCTGGTTAGAAATTAGTTCGGTTTCAAATTTTGAAACGTTTCAAGCCAAACGTTTAAAATTGCGCTATAAAAACAAAGAAGGGAAAATACAATTGGCACATACACTTAACGGTAGCTCATTGGCTTTACCACGTGTTTTGGCCGGTATTTTAGAAAATTACCAAACAGACAACAGTATTGTCATTCCGGAAGTCTTACAAGCCTATACAAGCTTTAAAATTATAGACTAACTTAATTAGCAATCACCATCCTTAAAAGTTGCTTCTGCTTTTTAAGTTCAAATAAAGCATTTATATAAGCTGTAATTTGACCATTTTTCATAAAAAGTTGTGCATTTTTTTTGGTGGCTTCGTAGTTTAAAATAAGTTCGTGCATGAGGTCAATATTTAAAGTTATTTAATATTAAGACAAGAATAATGCCAAGATGTTACAAGCGTCTTTTCAAAAAGTGCCATTTTAAAATAACTTTAACACTTGTTTTGTATCTTTGAAACAATATCAGCTCTTAATAATGAAACATTTTATAGTACTGTTTACCCTACTTTTTAGTTTAAGTATCCTTGCGCAAAGTCCGCGGATAGCACGCAGGTATTACCAATCGGGACAATACGAAAAAGCAGTTGAACTGTATAAGGCACTCCATAAAAAGCACGCTTACAGAACCGATTATTTTAAATTCCTCATAAGCAGTTACCAACAACTTGAAAAATATGACCTCGCCAAAAAAGTAATTTTAGAACAACTTAAAAAATTTCCGAATCAAAGTCAGTTTAACGTCGAATTGGGTTATAATTATGCGATGCAAAATCAGAATGACATAGCAAAAAGTTACTACGATTTGGCCCTGGCCGCTGTTGAAAAAAATCCAAATTTAGGATACAACACAGGTAAAGCCTTTCAAGACAACAATCTGCTAAACTATGCTTTAAAGGCCTACAAATTGGCTATGAAAAGTAACCCTAAATTAAATTTCAGCCTTCAGATAGCCTTAATTTACGGCGAGCAAGGTGCCATAGAAAAAATGTTCGACAATTTTTTAAATATGGTGGGTAACGACGCTACATATACTTTATCTATTTTGCGATTTGTTGGAAAATTTATCTCAGAAGACCCTAACAGCCCTAACAATATTTTATTAAAAAGTCTGCTCTTAAAACGTATCCAAAACAATCCGAACACTTCTTGGAATATGTTGCTCAGTTGGTTGTTTATGCAAGAAAAAAAATACGGCAAAGCCTTTATTCAAGAAAAAGCCATTTTTAGACGTAATCCCGGCGATTTAAACCGCTTATTAGATTTGGGAAAAATAACTTTTAAAGCGACTGATTTTGCCACATCTAAACAGTGTTTTGAATTTATACTAAAAAACTCAAACCAGATAAACACCGTTATCCGAGCCAATTTATATCTACTAAAAATAGACATTGCTCAAAACAGTTCTTCAAAAGAATTGCTTAAAATCGATTCAAAATTCAACGAACTGCTAACTTCTTTTGGTTTTAATATTTCTACATTGAGTATCCAAAACGAATATGCTGCGTTTTTAGCCTATACTTTAAACCAACCCGAAAGAGCTGTGACTCTTATTAAGAAATCGCTCAAGTTAAATTTAGACATCTTTCAACAAGGTGTTTTAAAGCTCAAATTAGGCGATATATACGTTTACGCAAACCGACTAAACCGTGCACTTATAACCTATACCCAAGTAAAAACAGGTAATAAAAATTCTGTGTTGGCCCAACAAGCCATCTTTAAAATAGCCCAAACATCTTACTACAAAGGCGATTTTAAATGGGCGCAAACCCAACTTAAAGTTTTAAAAAGTGCTACTTCACAACTCATTGCCAACGACGCTTTAAAGCTAAGCCTGCTCATAGCCAACAACAGCCAGACAGACAAGCCCCAAGCCTTAAAAAGTTATGCGGCAGCAGAATTATTAGC
>CAZMBM010000063.1:0-12277 GCA_964564475.1 uncultured Flavobacteriaceae bacterium
GTTGTAACAAAAGCCCTTAAAAACGATATTGCCATTTACAGTATGCACACAGCATTAGACAATGTTATTGATGGGGTTTCGGGGAAAATGGCCGCTGTTTTAGGCCTTAAAAACAGCAAAATATTAATCCCTAAAGCCAATACCATTAAAAAATTGACAACTTATGTACCCGTAAAAGACGCTGATAAAGTCCGCACAGCTCTATTTACCGCCAAAGCCGGCAACATTGGCAATTACGACCACTGTAGTTTTAATATAGATGGCAAAGGCACTTTTCGTGGCAATGAAAATGCGCATCCAACAATTGGTGAAAAAGGCCAATTACAAACCGAAAACGAGACACTTATCAGTCTCACTTTTCAGCCGCATTTAGAAGCCCAAATACTAAAAACACTTTTTGACGTTCATCCATACGAAGAAGTGGCTTACGAAATTACAGGTTTAGACAATAAAAATCAGAAAATCGGCATGGGTATTGTGGGCGAATTAGAAAGCCCATTAAAAGCTTGCGAATTTCTAAAAATACTGAAAGAAAAATTTAAGGCTCAGGGCATAAGACACTCTAAATCACCCTCAAAACCACTTAAAAAAGTGGCTGTTTTAGGCGGTTCGGGTAGTTTTGCCATTGCTGCGGCGAAAAGAGCTGATGCCGATGTGTATGTTACAGCCGATTTAAAATACCACGACTTTTTTAAGTCAGAAAACCACCTGCTTTTGGTCGATATTGGACATTTTGAAAGTGAACAGTTTACAAAAAACCTAATTGTAGATTATCTTACAAAAAAATTCCTTAATTTTGCAGTCGTTTTATCAGAAATAAATACAAATCCTATCACCTATTTTTAGTTATGGCAAAAAGCAAAGAAGTAACGGTTGAAGAAAAATTACGCGCCCTTTACGATTTACAATTAATTGACTCTAGAATTGATGAAATTAGAAACATTCGTGGCGAACTTCCGTTAGAAGTAAGAGATTTAGAAGATGAAATTGCAGGTTTAAACACACGCTTATCTAATTTAAATAACGATGTGGAGAATCTTGAAATTGACATTTCAAACAAAAAAATAGCCATTGAAGAAGCCAATTCTTTGATGCGTAAATACAACGAGCAACAAAAAAATGTTCGTAATAACCGTGAGTTCGACTCTTTATCTAAAGAAATTGAGTTCCAAACTTTAGAGATTCAATTATGTGAAAAACGCATCAATGAATTTAATGCTAAAATTGAGCAGAAAAAAGAGATTATTGCAGAAACAAAAGAAAAAATTGCTGAGCGCGAAAAACATTTGGGTCATAAAAAAGCCGAACTCGATGCTATTGTAGCCGAAACCAATAAGGAAGAAAAATTACTCACAGAAAAGTCTGAAGAATTTAGCAAATCTATTGACGAACGTTTATTAAATGCTTATAAACGCATCCGTTCTAACGTACGTAATGGTTTGGCTGTAGTATCTATTGAACGCGGTGCTTCGGGCGGGTCGTTTTTTACCATTCCGCCACAACGCCAAGTAGAAATTTCTACGCGTAAAAAAGTCATTACCGATGAGCACAGTGGCCGTATTTTAGTCGATGCCGCTTTAGCCGAAGAAGAGAAGGCTAAAATAGAAGCTTTGCTAAGCTAAACACCTGTTATAAAATTTTAAAAAAACCTCTTTTTAAGAGGTTTTTTTATGTTAAGACGTAAAGTATCAACCAAATAATAGGTATTCCTTCAACCCAAAAGGCACAATAGTATTTACTTTGTACTGTTGTAGCTTTAAAAAGAAAGCCTGCTAAAATAAATATCACGGCAAGGTCATAAAACTTATAACTTAAAAAATTATTAAGAGGTAAAAAGCTTATGGCTAAAAACACAAAAAGCAACAAATATCCAAATATTTTTGATGTTTTTACTCCTAACCAAATGGGTAGGGTTTTCATAGAGACATTGTCAAAATTAATATCTCTTATATCAAAAGGTAAGGTTAGTACCACAACAAATAAAAAACGTCTTAAAAAAAGCCACAATACCGTACTGTCAAAAATATCGTGTTGTACCAATGGCAGTAAAACCGTAAGACCCGCCCACGATAAGGCAATTGTAAATATTTTAATAGCCGGTATGTTACGCAAAGATATTTTGACAGACAAATAAGGCGGAAGCACATATAAAAGACTCAACACGCCAAAACCTGCAAGCAACAAAATACTGTTAAAATTTAACTGAAATACCAAATAAACACAGGCCACCAAAGACACCAGACTTAAACCTATTATATGTTCACGACTGGCCTCGAGCCATACAACAAACCAATTAGAAACAGTTCTTACCCGTGTGAGTCTGATATAATTATACATTAAAATAGTGGCAAAAAAAATCAACAGGGGTACTGTATTGTCATTAATGTCCCAATACAGCAATGTTAATTTGGTAAAACTTAAGGTGGCTAAAGCCACATGAATATTGGCAAAAATATAAAATTTAAATATTTTTTTTAACATATTCATTCCACAAATATACACCTAAATCACATATCATTTTTAGGATTTTATTGGGGCTGTTTAATCAAAAAAAAGAGTATTTTTGCGCTTCAATTTAAACTTTTACTTTTGATGAATACCTCAGCTTTTGCGTCAAGACATATTGGTCCAAACGCCTGTGAACTAAAGGAAATGCTACAAACTATTGGCGTAAATTCTTTAGACGAATTAATAGATAAAACCATTCCCGATAATATAAGATTACAATCAGACTTAGACCTGCCTGAAGCTATGACAGAATATCAGTTTACTAACTATATTCAAGCCCTTGGCAATAAAAATAAAATTTTTAAAACCTATATCGGTTTGGGCTATCATCCCACCATTTTACCGGCTGTAATCCAACGTAATATTTTCGAGAATCCAAGTTGGTACACCTCCTACACGCCTTACCAAGCCGAAATTTCACAAGGACGTTTAGAGGCTTTGCTCAATTACCAAACTATGCTAAGCGATTTAACCGGTTTTACCATGGCCAACGCCTCCTTATTGGATGAAGCTACTGCTGCGGCCGAAGCTATGATTATG
Source organism: uncultured Flavobacteriaceae bacterium (assembly GCA_964564475.1). Taxonomy (GTDB): domain Bacteria; phylum Bacteroidota; class Bacteroidia; order Flavobacteriales; family Flavobacteriaceae; genus CG1-02-35-72. The sequence goes on from CAZMBM010000063.1 coordinate 3,049, forward strand.
CTGTATAATACGCGTAATCGTGCTCAAAAAAAAGAAGACATTACTGATTTTTTTGTCGATGATGCTGTACTGCCCCAAACCAAAGCGGTATTAGAAACCCGCGCCACACCACTTGGCATACATTTGGTTTATGGTGATGCCTCGAAAACCAATTTTACCAATAAATTTTACGGTATCTTGTTGCAATACCCCGGTAAATACGGTCAGGTAAATAATTATACCGCATTAATAGAAAACGCTCATAAAAACGATGTAAAAGTTGTTATGGCTGCCGACTTAATGAGTTTGGCTATGTTAAAAGCACCTGCCGAAATGGGTGCCGATGTAGCCGTGGGCACCACCCAACGCTTTGGCATTCCTATGGGCTATGGCGGTCCGCATGCCGGTTATTTTGCCACTTCAGAAACATACAAACGTCAAATACCCGGACGTATCATAGGCGTATCTAAAGATACTCAAGGTAACCGTGCTTTACGTATGGCACTTCAAACCAGAGAACAACACATTAAACGCGAAAAAGCCACGTCAAATATTTGTACAGCACAGGTTTTATTAGCCGTTATGGCCGGCATGTATGCCGTTTACCATGGTGCCGACGGCTTAAAAGGTATTGCCAAAAAGATCCATGCGCTTACCAATATCTTAAACGGTGCGGTTTTACAAATGGGGCTAACCCAATTAAATACAGCTGTTTTCGATACTTTGCAAGTTAAAGTCTCTGACACAGAAAAGCTTAAAGTCTTGGCTGAAACCTCAGAAATTAACTTTTTATATATCGATAAAACGACCATTGGCATTTCGTTAAACGAAACCACTTCTTTAGAAGACATTAAACAAATAGTAAGCCTTTTAGCTAAAGCCGAAGGAAAAATAACGCCCAATATTACAGACTATGTAGAAACGGTATCTTTACCCAAAGACTTAATTAGAACATCAGCTTTTTTAAGCCATGAGGTTTTTAACAAATACCGTTCTGAAACCGAGATGATGCGCTATATAAAATCTTTAGAACGCAAAGATATTTCGCTTACACACAGTATGATTTCTTTGGGCTCATGTACCATGAAACTAAATGCCGCCACAGAAATGTTGCCGCTGAGTTTTGCCCAGTGGCATGCCTTACATCCTTTTGTGCCCTTAAATCAGGCCGAAGGCTACCAAGAAATGCTTAAAGATTTAGAGCATTCTCTTAACGTTATTACAGGTTTTGCAGCCACTTCATTACAACCCAACTCGGGTGCTCAAGGTGAATACACCGGTTTAATGACCATTAGGGCTTATCACGAATCTAGAGGCGAAGGACACAGAAATATTGCATTAATTCCCGCCTCTGCTCATGGTACTAATCCGGCCTCAGCCGTTATGGCCGGTATGAAAGTAGTGGTAACCAAAACAACTGCCGAAGGCAATATAGACGTAGCAGACCTTAAAGAAAAAGCCGAACTGCATAAAGATAATTTAGCCGCATTAATGGTGACCTATCCTTCTACTCACGGTGTATTTGAAACAGCTATAACCGACATCACACAAATTATCCACGATAATGGCGGTCTAGTCTATATGGATGGTGCCAATATGAATGCTCAGGTGGGCTTGACAAATCCGGCTACCATAGGTGCCGATGTATGTCATTTAAATTTGCACAAAACTTTTGCCATTCCGCATGGTGGTGGTGGCCCCGGTGTTGGTCCCATTTGTGTGGCCGCACATCTAGCACCATTTTTACCTTCTAACCCTGTAGTGAAAACGGGGGGAGAACATGCCATTAAAGCTGTATCTGCCGCTCCTTGGGGCTCAGCATTAGTCGATTTAATAGCCTATTCTTATATTAAAATGCTGGGTAGTAAGGGTTTAAAATTAGCCACTACTTATGCCATTCTAAACGCCAATTACTTAAAGGTATCTTTAAAAGACGATTACAACACGCTTTACAGTGGTGAAAATGGTTTTGTGGGGCACGAAATGATTTTAGATTTTAGAAATATTAAACATACCTATGGTATTGATGTAACAGATGTTTCTAAGCGCTTAATGGATTTTGGCTACCACGCACCTACAGTGTCGTTTCCTGTTCACGACACTTTAATGATAGAGCCCACAGAAAGTGAAAACAAAGCAGAATTAGATAAATTTATAGCCACTTTAAAGGCTATAAAACAAGAAATTTTAGCTTACAAAAAAACAACAGACAGCGCTTTAAAAAATGCGCCACATACCGAAGCGCTTGTAACAGCCAATGAGTGGCCTTATTCTTATAGCAGGCAACAAGCGGCTTTCCCGCTAGATTTTATAAAAGAAAACAAATTTTGGCCCAGTGTGAGTCGGGTTGACAATGCTTATGGCGATAGAAATTTGGTGTGTTCTTGTAACCCAATTGAAGATTATATGGATTAGCTTTATTTTAACTACTATTTCGTTTTAGTATAATTTTTATGGCTATTTGGGTATAATCCTATTAAAATAGTATTTTTGCAAACCAACTTTTTTTACAATTAGTATTTTGATGAAGAAGATAACAAAGAAGACATATTTAGACTGGTATAAAAACATGTTGTTTTGGCGCAAGTTTGAAGACAAACTGGCCGCCGTATATATTCAACAAAAAGTGAGAGGATTTTTACACTTATACAATGGTCAAGAAGCCATTTTGGCAGGGGCTCTGCACGCCATAGATTCTAAAAAAGATAAAATGATTACGGCTTATCGCAATCATGTACAACCCATAGGCATGGGTGTTGATCCCAAACGCGTGATGGCCGAATTATACGGTAAAGCCACGGGAACTTCGCAAGGCTTGGGTGGCTCTATGCACATATTCTCTAAAGAACACAACTTTTTTGGCGGCCACGGCATTGTAGGTGGTCAGATTCCGTTGGGTGCCGGTTTGGCTTTCGCCGATAAATATTTCGACAGAAAAGCTGTAACACTTACCTATTTTGGTGATGGCGCGGCCCGTCAAGGCGTATTACACGAAACTTTTAATATGGCTATGACTTGGAAATTACCCGTTGTTTTTATCTTAGAAAACAATGGTTATGCCATGGGAACATCAGTAGCGAGAACGAGTAACCTACAAGAAATGTGGAAACTTGGCTTAGCTTACGACATGCCGAGTAAAGCTGTTGACGGCATGAATCCCGTAAAGGTAGCCGAAGCCGTTTACGAAGCGGCAGAACACGCCCGCAGTGGCAAAGGCCCGGTATTTTTAGAAATGAAAACCTACCGCTATCGCGGTCATTCTATGAGCGATGCCCAACATTACCGCACCAAAGACGAGGTGGCCGAATACAAAAAAATAGACCCTATAAAACAGGTCTTAGCCGTCATACAAGAAAAAAAATACGCTACAGAACAAGAGATTAAAGACATCAATCAAGCTGTAAAAGAAGAAGTAGCCGCTTGCGAAAAATTCGCCGAAGAATCGCCTTATCCCGATAAAAATTTATACCGCGATGTGGTTTACGAACAAGAAAATTATCCTTTTTTAAAACATAGAATTTAACGCAACTAACTATGGCAGAAATCATTACAATGCCCCGTTTGAGTGACACCATGACCGAAGGTGTGGTAGCTGTTTGGCATAAAAAAGTTGGCGATGCTATTGCCGAAGGCGATATTTTAGCCGATATTGAAACCGATAAAGCTACGATGGAGTTTGAATCATTCTATGAAGGGACTTTGCTTTATATCGGTATCCCCGAAGGTGAAGGCGCCCCGGTAGATGCGCTTCTGGCCATAATTGGCGATAAAGATGACGATGTTGAAGCCTTGCTAAAAGAACACAATGCTTCTGTTGCCAAAGCGACACCTACCGTAGAAGAAACCGCTAAAAAAGAAGTCCCAAAACCCGTTGCTGTAGAAAAAACAGAGACTCCGACAGTAAACAAACCTGTTTTTACACCTGCCAAAACAACCGCAGTAGGGGGCCGCACTTTGGCCTCGCCATTGGCTAAAAAACTAGCCCAAGAAAAAGGTATTTCACTCGATGCTATTGTTGGCAGTGGCGACAATGGGCGTATCGTAAAAAGTGATATAGAAAATTACAAAGCAAGTGCTGGCGTAGCAAGTCCGACTTTTGTCCCAACAACTACAGAAAGTTTTGAAGAGATTAAAAACTCACAAATGCGTAAAGCCATTGCACGTGGCTTAGCCGCTTCAAAATTTACAGCGCCTCATTATTATTTATCTATTTCTTTAGATATGGATAATGCTATTGCTTTTAGACAACAAGCCAACTCAATGCCCAATACTAAAATTTCTTTTAACGATTTGGTAGTAAAAGCTGTGGCTGTGGCCTTGCGTTCTCATAAGCAAGTCAACTCGCAATGGACAGACGAGAGTATGATTATAAACAACCACATTCATATTGGTGTGGCCGTAGCCGTAGAAGACGGCTTGGTAGTGCCTGTTATTAAATTTGCCGACCAAAAAACCATGCCCCAAATTGGCGCCGAAGTGAAAGAATTGGCCGCAAAAGCCCGATCTAAAAAAATTCAACCGCAAGATATGGAAGGCAGTACCTTTACAGTATCTAACTTGGGTATGTTTGGTATAGAAGATTTTACGTCGATTATCAATGCGCCCAACTCGGCTATTTTATCTGTAGGCACCATTACCCAACAACCCGTTGTAAAAAACAATGCCATTGTGGTAGGGCATGTTATGAAAGTAACACTGGCCTGCGACCACCGTACCGTTGACGGTGCTACGGGTGCACAATTCTTGCAAACTTTTAAAAAGTTAATTGAAAATCCTGTGACGCTTTTAATGCAATAAAGCCGTTTCCAGAGTGTCTCAGAAATCATTTTTTAAGTAGAAAATCGCCTGAAAACACAAAATATTTTACAGTCTCAAAAAAAAACAGGTTAAGGTTTAAAAACCTTAACCTGTTTTTTAGTAACCCCCCTAGGCTACCTTTCTTTAAATATTATGGCCGTATAAACCTTGCCTTTGTATTTTACACGCACAAAGTAGGTACCTGACTTATAACGCCCCATATTAAACCCTACACCTTTCTTGAGGTTTTTGACCTTCTTGCTAAAAATCTTTCGCCCAGCGTAATCAAATACTTTAACTTCTCCTTCAGCTTTCTTTTTTGTATTCAGTCCGATTACTACCTTATCAACAATTGGATTGGGATAAATAATAACTTTTACCTTACCGGATTTTGAGTAATTATTATTGTCGTCATCATCATTATCCGATTTATCGTCGTCACTGCTATCATCACTATCTGCATAATCATCATCATCCTTGTCATCATCATTGGAAGCGTGATCGTCACTACTATGATTATCGTCATCGTTATCTACTACAACATCTACATAAGTTGTCGTACAAGTTGCATTACAGGCTCCTAATGTATAGCCTTTATTTAAGAATTTTTCGACATTCTTTGCTTTTGCTTCTTTTGTCTTAGGATCGTGGCTGTCATCATCATCGTCATCGTCATCATCGTCTTTACTACTGTACTCTTTGTCGTCATCATCACTATTCCCTTTACAAACCAAGACTTTACCTTCGTACTCGCCATCCTCATCTATCGCTCTGGCATCTATAACACAAACGTCTATTGAGGTGGTAGTTTCACAGCCATTGGCATTGGTAACCGTTACCGTGTAGGTAGTAGATACCAACGGACTTATTGTCGGATTCGCTACACTTGACACTAATTCTCCTGTTGAACTCGTCCAACTATAAGTAAAGCCTGATCCGCCTGTTGTATTGGTGTTTAGTGTCATACTTTGTGGTCCGTAGCCTAAATAAACTGTATTGGTATTCTGTGTAGGTACTGCCGTAAAAGTATCTATACTTATTGTCGGGACATCTCCCAATATCGTTACTATAGCTGTACCTGTAGAGACATTACCACTGACATCGGTAACTGTTAAGGTGACAGTGTGATTGCCTTGGTCGCCACACACAAAAGTGGTTGGCGAAACGCTCATACTTTGTATACCGCAATTATCATAACTACCACCATCTACGTCTTGGGCCGTAACTGTAGCCACACCACCTGTTATTGTCGTACTAAAGGCTTGGGTAATTATCGTTGGCGCTATAGCATCTACTACGGTTACTGTTGCTGTAGCTGATGATGTGTTGCCACTTGGGTCGGTTCCTGTTAAGGTAACTGTATTAGTCCCTACATTTTCACAACCAAAACTTGTGATATCTAAACTTAAGGCAACTGAACAATTATCAAAACTACCGTTGTCTATCTGTGCTGCGGTTATTGTGGCCGCACCATTAGCATCTAGATTTACTGTGACATCTTGCGTTATCATTGTTGGCGCTGTTGTGTCTTGAACTGTTACTACTGCCGGGGCTGTTGTAGCGTTTCCGTTAACATCTGTAACTGTTAAGTTTACTGTATTTGGTCCTAGATTCTCACAACTAAAACTTGTAAGGTCTAAGGTCATTCCTGCTATACTACAGTTATCTGAGCTACCGTTATCTATCATTTGTGGCGTTATTGTAGCGGCACCTGTAGCATCTAATTGTACTGTGATGGGTTGTGCGATAACTGTTGGCGCTATATTGTCTTGTACTGTAACTATGGCTGTGGCTGTTGATACGTTACCACTAGAATCGGTACCTGATAAAGTAACCGTGTTAGTGCCTACATTAGCACAAGTAAATGTGGTGATGTCTAAACTTAGAACTATAGAACAATTATCATAACTGCCATTATCTACCATAGCTGTAGTGATTGTAGCATTTCCTGTAGCGTCTAATTGCACCGTTACAGGTTGTGTTACCATTGTTGGCGCTGTTGTATCTTGAACTGTAACTGTAGCTGTGGCTTGGGCCGCATTACCGTTTACATCAGTTACTGTTAAAGTAATATTATGAGTTCCTACATCGGCACAACTTAGATTATTCGGGTCTATCGTGCCGCCTCTTGGAACACTTAAAGCATAACTCGCTACGCCGCAAGCATCCGTAGAGCCCCCATCAAATTGTTGGGCTGTTACATTGGCTGTACCATTGGCATCTAACTGCACTGTAACATTTTGAGTGACTACTGCTGGGGCTGTGATATCTTGTACTGTAACTGTAGCTGTGGCTTGGGCCGCATTCCCGTTTACATCAGTTACTATTAAAGTAACATTATGAGTCCCTACATCGGCACAACTTAGATTGTTCGGGTCTATCGTGCCGCCTCTTGGAACACTTAAAGCATAACTCGCTACGCCGCAAGCGTCTGTTGAGCCCCCGTCAAATTGTTGACCTGTCACCGAGGCCACTCCTGTAGCATCCAATTGTACTGTAACATTCTGGGTTACTACTGTAGGCGCCGTAACATCTACTACCGTAACATTGGCTGTTCCTGTAGCCGTATTACCATTGACGTCGGTTACCGCTAAAGTAACTGTATTGGTTTGACCAACATTAGCACAGGTAAACTGTCCTTGACCAGCATCTAGTGTCATACTAGCTATTCCGCAAGAATCGTTACTGCCGTTATCTATATCGGCTGCTACTATACTAGCGTTTCCTGTGGCATCTAATTGAACTGTAATATTTTGGGTCACTACCGTTGGTGCTGTTACGTCTTGTACCGTTACTACAGCCGTACCGGTGGCTGTATTACCGTGACTGTCGGTTATTACTAAAGTAACAGTATTGGTTTGACCAACATTAGCACAAGTAAAGTTACCTTGACCCGCATCTAAACTTAAAGTAACCGGACCACAATTGTCTGAACTGCCATTGTCTATTTGCTGAGGAGTTATCGTGGCATTGCCTGATGCGTCTAAATTAATTGTAATGGATTTTGTTAAAACTGTAGGAGCTATGTTGTCTACTACTGTGACTACGGCTGTACCTGTAGCGGTACTACCTAAAGTACTTGTCGCTGTAAGCGTGACAGTATTTGTCCCAATATTACTACAATTAAATGTTGATACGTCTAAGGTCAAACTTGAAAGACCCGCTACAGAGTTACTGCCATTATCTACTTGTTGCGGTGTTATCGTGGCATTACCACTAGCATCTAAGTTAACTGTAATATTTTTTGTAATTACTACCGGAATTGGATTGACAACTGTAACCGTTCTTGTAACTTGAGTTGCGGCATTGCCTGAAGCATCTGTAGCATCATAAGTCAATGTATAAACCCCTGCTAAATTTGTGTTAACGGTACCTCCAACAATTACTGTTGGTGAACTACAATTATCTGTAGCTGTAGCGCCCGGATCTGTGTAAGTAGTTCCTAAATTTATAGTTTCTGTAGCATTGCCGTTTAAAGAAATTACGGGGCCCATTGTGTCGGGTGTTGTTGTCGAAAAATCTGCTCCAAACACAAAATTGACATAATTTTCATAAGTCAAATAATCAAATGAAATACTTGAAAAGGTACCATTCATTCTAACAATGGCATAAGCTTCTTTACCTGTAATTTGAGTAGGCGAATTTTGTACAAATGAGGATCCTGCACCAGCAGTTGTTGACCATAAAACGTCTACAGGCGCACTAAAGTTAATAGGCACTGAAATAGGACCGCCTCCTATTGAAGAAAAAACCAAAACAGGATTGGTCATAGGGCTTGCGAAAGTTAAAGTATTAGAACTAGGTTCTATATTTTGTATTGTAGGGTTCGCATTAGGCACATTAAAAGAGGCCGGAAATAAACTATGGGCAAAGACATTTGGTGTGGTTCTTACATTTACTGAAGAGGTATAAGTGTAAGCTACACCATTTATGGTTCCTGTAGCCGTCTTACCGTTTACTGTGGGCGGATTTGACCAAAAGAAATTTGAGGTTGTACAGCCTCCGGCGCTAACGGGAACTGCAACACCATTAACTTTAACTTGGGCTCCTTTTAAATTGTTTCCTGTCGGACAATCGTCAAATTGAACAATAACAAGTCTGTTAACTTCGCCTGCTTTGGCAAGCGATGCATAATTTTGTGAAACGGGATTAGAACCCAAACTAATTTGTCCAATAAAGGCACCAGATGGGTGACTAGAGTTAAAAATATAGGCGCGTGCACCGTCATCTGCAGCGGTAAAAGAGATTGTTAAATCGGTAATATTAAAATTAGATGGAATATTAATAGATGTTTCAAAATAAGTAAAATCTAACTGTTGTAAACATTTACTTAAAATAGATCGTACTGAAAAATTAATAGCTCCAGAACCATCTACGGGAGCCGCCGTCCAATTAGGGTCAGAAGGCGCGGGAATATTCATTTGACTATAAGCCGCAGGATTTCCATGATTGG
>CAZMBM010000064.1:0-12191 GCA_964564475.1 uncultured Flavobacteriaceae bacterium
GTATAAAAGCAGTTTACAACCCATAGGGCCGTCTTCCTGCACGCGGCATGGCTGGGTCAGAGTTGCCTCCATTGCCCAATATTCCTCACTGCTGCCTCCCGTAGGAGTCTGGTCCGTGTCTCAGTACCAGTGTGGGGGATCTCCCTCTCAGGACCCCTACCTATCGATGCCTAGGTAAGCCGTTACCTTACCTACTAACTAATAGGACGCATAGCCATCTCTTACCGATAAATCTTTAATTGTATAACGATGCCATTATACAATACTATGAGGTATTAATCCAAATTTCTCTGGGCTATCCCTCTGTAAAAGGTAGGTTCTATACGCGTTACGCACCCGTGCGCCGGTCGTCAGCGGTGCAAGCACCCTGTTACCCCTCGACTTGCATGTGTTAAGCCTGCCGCTAGCGTTCATCCTGAGCCAGGATCAAACTCTCCATCGTATATCTCTTAATATTGTACGATAAATGTTAAAAGCCCTTTAGCTTAGATGTATCTAATTGTGTCTTTATTCAATTCTTTACGCTGTCAATTTCTTTGTTGTCAATGAACTTAATCCCTTACCCTAAACATAATCCCTAAATCATAATCCCCGTAAGCGGGTGCAAATATAAAACTCTTTTCTTAACCAACAATGCCTTTCTCTAAAAAAATTTGATATTTTTTTAAATATACATAATCTGTTGTTTTTTAGATAAATAGATATTATGTCACATTCAAATATTTAACGCTTTAACACTCCTGAAAAATTGCATAAAAATGGCTGACTGTAATATTATTTAAAATTTTGCTACCTAATATATATAGACCCTTATTTCTTACCCAAAAATAGCACCAAATTACATTGTAAAAGCAATTGTTTTCTAATATCTTTGCAAACTATTATTATTACAATTTTTATGATTAATATAACCCTGCCGGATGGCTCTGTTAAAGCTGTAAAAAAAAACAGCACTGCTTTTGATGTTGCTAGAGGAATAAGTGAAGGCTTGGCTAGAAATGTGATTTCGGCTAAGTTTAATGACGAAATCATTGAAATCTCTACACCATTAGCTACAGATGGAAGCCTTGTTTTGTACACTTGGAATAACGAGGAAGGTAAAAAAGCATTTTGGCACTCGTCTGCTCATGTATTGGCGCAAACAATTTTACATTTTTATCCAAATGCCAAGTTAACTATTGGCCCGGCTATTGAAAATGGGTTTTATTACGATGTAGATTTTGGCGACGCAACCATCAGCGAAAGCGATTTTGAGAAAATTGAAAAACAGTTTTTAGAATTTGCACGTCAAAAGTTCACATTCAAAATGCGTTCTGTTTCAAAAAAGGACGCCTTAAAATACTACCGAAAAGAGAATAACGAATTCAAAATTGAACTTATAGAGAACCTAACCGATGGTGATATAACTTTTTGCGACCATGCTGATTTTACAGATTTATGTCGTGGTGGTCACATACCCAATACCGGCTTTATAAAAGCTGTAAAGATTATGAGTGTAGCCGGCGCCTATTGGCGCGGTGATGAGCACAACAAGCAATTAACACGTGTTTACGGCATTTCTTTCCCTAAACAAAAAGAGCTTAAAGCCTATTTAGAATTATTAGAGGAGGCTAAAAAAAGAGATCACAGGAAATTAGGTAAAGAAATGGAACTCTTTACTTTTTCTAACAAAGTAGGTCAAGGCTTACCCCTTTGGTTACCAAAAGGAGCCGCATTGAGAAAACGCTTAGAAGATTTTTTAGCAGCCGCTCAAAAAAAAGCCGGCTATGAAATGGTTATGACGCCTCATATCGGGCAGAAAGAATTATATGTAACATCTGGACATTATGCCAAATATGGTGCCGACAGCTTTCAACCCATCCATACCCCCAAAGAAGACGAAGAGTTTTTATTAAAACCTATGAACTGTCCGCATCACTGTGAAATTTACAACAACAAACCTTATTCTTATAAAGAATTGCCTAAACGCTTTTCTGAGTTTGGTACTGTTTATCGATATGAGCAGAGTGGCGAATTACACGGTTTGACTCGTGTTAGAGGTTTTACACAAGACGACGCCCATATTTTTTGTACACCCGATCAATTAAATAGTGAATTTAAAGCTGTAATTGATTTGGTTTTATATGTATTTGGGTCTTTAGGATTCGACAATTTCAGCACTCAAATCTCACTAAGAGACAAGAATAATAAAGATAAATATATCGGCACTGATGAAAATTGGGAAAAAGCTGAAAAAGCCATAATAAATGCTGCAGAAGAAAAAGGCCTAAATGCTGTTATAGAATATGGTGAAGCTGCTTTTTACGGCCCTAAATTAGACTTTATGGTTAAAGATGCTTTAGGTAGAAGTTGGCAACTAGGTACTATTCAAGTAGACTACAACCTCCCCGAACGCTTTAATCTAACCTATAAAGGTTCAGATAATCAATTACATACACCTGTTATGATTCATAGAGCGCCCTTTGGCTCTATGGAGCGTTTTATAGCGCTTTTATTAGAACACACAGGGGGTAATTTTCCTTTGTGGCTCACACCTGAACAAGTTATTTTATTGCCTGTAAGTGAGAAATATGAAATTTATACGAAAAAAGTTTTAAAATCATTAGAAAATTCCGAAATTCGCGCCCTCGTAGATTATAGGAATGAAAAGGTAGGCAGAAAGATACGTGATGCCGAAATGAGCAAGATACCTTTTATGATTATAATTGGTGAGAGGGAAGAACATAACAACACCGTTACAGTTAGAAAACACGGTGGTGAAGATTTAGGTGAGCTTGGTATAGATGACTTTAATAAATTAATTAAGAAAACTATTTCGAGTACCTTAAAACAATTTGACTAATTCTAAATTTTAAGTTATAGCAATTCGAAGAAAAAGGGGTGCGAGAAAACCCTGGAGAATCATAAAAGAAGATCAGCATAGAATTAATAAAAAAATTCTTTCTGATGAAGTACGGTTGGTAGGTGACAACGTAGAAATTGGCATTTACCCAACCCGTAAAGCTCTTGAAATTGCCGATGAGCAAGGCTTAGATTTGGTTGAAATATCGCCAAATGCGGTGCCTCCTGTTTGTAAAGTGATGGAATATAAAAAATTCCTTTTCGAACAGAAAAAACGCGAAAAAGCCCTGAAATCTAAGGCGAGTAAAGTTGTCATAAAAGAAATTAGATTTGGTCCACAGACAGATGAGCACGATTATGAATTTAAAAAGAAACACGCTATCAAGTTTTTGAGTGATGGCGCCAAACTTAAGGCTTATGTTTTTTTTAAAGGACGCTCTATAATTTACAAGGATCAAGGACAAATTTTGCTGTTAAAATTGGCTCAAGAATTAGAAGAGTACGGTAAGGTGGAACAATTACCAAAATTAGAGGGTAAGCGCATGATTATGTTTATTGCTCCTAAAAAGAAAAAATAACAATAAAAGCAAGATAAAAAGAGAAGAAAGATGCCTAAAATGAAAACAAAATCTAGTGCCAAAAAACGCTTTAAGCTAACCGGCTCTGGAAAAATTAAAAGAAAGCACGCTTTTAAAAGTCATATTTTGACTAAAAAAAGCAAGAAACGAAAACTACGATTAACTCATGCCGGATTGGTACACAAAGCGGATGAGAAAAGTATTTTAAGACAGTTAGCTTTAAAATAAACCTTGTGTTTATTTGGTAAATTAATTATTAACCCTGAATTGGCGCTCATAAAAATGTTAAATCATTGCCCACTTCAAAAACAAATTAAAAATTATGCCTAGATCAGTAAATTCAGTAGCTTCAAGAGCTCGCAGAAAAAAAATAATAAAACAAGCCAAAGGATATTTTGGCAGACGTAAAAATGTTTACACCGTTGCCAAAAACGCTGTAGAAAAAGCCATGTCTTATGCGTATAGAGACCGCAAAGCCAACAAAAGAAATTTTAGAGGTTTATGGATTCAACGTATTAACGCCGGGGTACGTCAATATGGACTCTCTTATTCTCAATTTATGGGAAAATTAAAAGCCAATAACATTGATTTAAACCGTAAGGTTTTAGCCGATTTGGCTATGAATCATCCCGAAGCTTTTAAAGCCATTGTAGATAAAGTAAATAAATAAAATAATAAATCTTGCTTATAAAAAAACCGCACAATAGTGCGGTTTTTTTATGTTTAATATACTCTGGAATTATCTAAAAACAGATAGTTTGTCGTTATTTTTTCCCACAATATAAATATATTGTTTACCAAATTTTACTTTTTCTATAGCTTTTACATCACCCTCTAAATACAGACCTGTTTTAGACCTATCCATGACTGTGTAATTATCGCTTTTATTCGATAATAATACAATTCCCGAGGTATTGTCTAAACGTGGTGTTTCTACTTCGGTATTATAAATGTTTCCCACAAGAATAACATCGTCAAAACCGTCTTTATTAACATCCGTAAAGGCAAAATCTAAAATAGGGATGGTTTGTGCCATAACGGGTAAATAGTGTTTGGTAAACGTAGCATCCTTATTATTTATTAAGACAATACTTTTAAAATCTGTGACTTCTTTTTGATATGAACTGTTTAAATTGTCACCATAAATATCTAATACTGTGGCATTGGCATAATCGCTGTACGATTTGTATTTTTCTGATATAAAAGACATTTGTTGAGTAGAACACTCTTTACCGCGAACAGGCACATACTCACCTTTGTATTGTGAACTCAGCACAATGTCATTAGTACCATTGGCATCAAAATCGTTGGCAAAAACTTTGAATGGTTTTTCCTTACTGGCCTTGTATTTGTAGTTAAGACCAATATTTCCAACAATATAATCTTTAAACCCATCGTTATTGATATCTGTTTCTGCTACGGTAAACCACCAACCCTTTTCTTTATCAAGTCCGCTTTTTGAGGCTTCATCTTTAAAGGTGCCTTTTTTGTTTATAAAAATACCTATACCTGTCCACTCGCCTACAGCTATAAAATCTTGCCAACCATCGTTATTTACATCGGTTGTAATCACTTTATTTACAATGCCAAAATCTAAAAACTCAGGCGCTATTTTAGCAGTTACATCTGTAAAATTGCCATTATTATTTTGATAAATTATAGACCTAGAAGCACGTGGATAGTTATGAGGCTCCATCCTGTTACCCACAATCAAATCTAAGTCGCCATCTCTATCGTAATCTAATGCTGTAACCGATTTCCCACTAAACCTATTGTTATCTATTTCTGAATTTTTTACTCGTGTAAAATTGCCTTTACCATCATTTTTATATAGGCGGTCTAAATAATTATTAGACCCTGGCTTATACGCATTTCCACCACTTACAACATATAAATCTAAATCTTTATCACCATCGAAATCGAAGAACAAAGCATCTAAATCTTCGTTTATGGCATCCTCTTGAAATGCTTTTTGATCAGTTGCTTTAAAACCATTGGCTGTTTGTAAAAATAATTTTCCGGTTTGGTAACTGGCACCCCCAACAAAAACATCTTCCAGACCATCTCCATTCACATCGGCTTTAACAACACAAGGCCCTAAAGTTGACTGTTTATAGGGCAATAAAACTTCTTCTTTAAAATCGTTGAACGTATTTTCTTTATGTGTAAAAACTAAATTTAATCTATTAGTATTTAGGTTTTTAAATATCGCTTTTTCTTTATTTTTTAAGGCTCTCAGCGTAGCGTTTTTAACATTAAATACTAGCGATGTATTGGCTTTAACATCAAATTTCTGTTCCATTTTTCCGTTAGGCCAAACAACCGTAACAGTGTCTATTTTAGAAATGTTTCCCAAGCCAAAATGCGCTGTATTTCCTGTAGCCGACCTATACCCCTTTACACGCTTAGTTTCTATAAATTGTTGTTTACCCTGATAAGATATTGTGACCTTTGCAAAGGGTTCTGATGTTTTACCGATAGTTTTAACATTTAAGAAATTACCCAGTTTATTTTCTACACTTAAATTTTTATAAAGGAAAGCATTTCCGTCTATGTTATTAACTATAAGTTCTAAATCGCCATCGTTATCTAAATCGGCATAGACGGCGCCATTAGAAAAAGACGGATCGTTTAAACCCCATTCACTGGCCTTATTTTCAAATTTTAAATGGCTTTTGTTCTTAAACATAATGTTGGGTAACTTGCCCGAAGACATCTCATTGTAGAGTTGCTGTTTAACTTCTAGGGGTACATTACCTCTATATTTTTGTTTTGCCTTATTGATTTTTATTTTCAAATCGTTATCTGAGCCATATTTTCTGTAGCCATTTGTAACATAGATATCTTTTAAGCCGTCATTGTTATAATCGGCTAACAATCCTGCCCAACTCCAATCTGTCTTGGCTACTTTTGCTAACTGTACCACATTATCAAAAGTATTATTACCCATATTAAGTTGCAAACTGTTGTACATATATTGATAGGCATAGTCTTCTGTTTTAACCAAATAATCAAAACGTTTTGTATTCATAGAGGCCATGAGTGTTTTAGACCTGTAATGATCTGCAGCGGCCATATCCAATACAAAAATATCTTGACGTAAATCGTTATTAATATCGGCAATATCGACACCCATACCGTAAAAAGACACTTGTTTTACCAACTTTTTAGTACTTTCTGTAAAGCCTCCCTTTTTGTTGTTCAGATAAATAGCATCGGGCACATAGTAATCGTTGGCAATATAAATATCTTGCCAACCGTCATTATTAATATCGCTAATTGACAAGCCCAATCCAAAAGTAGGACGTAACATTCCTACCTTTTTAGTAACTTCTTTAAAGTGTCCATTGGTATTTTTATAGAAATGACTCGAACTGTTGAATAGTAATTTTTTGTCTTTTTTTAAATAACGGTTAAAGCTATACGGGTCAACACCATAAAGACTATTTTCATTCATCACTACACAGTCTAAATCGCCATCCTTATCATAATCAAAAAAGGCAGATTGTGTAGAAATACCGATATCTGCCAGTCCGTATTTAGCGGCACTTTCTGTAAAAGTTAAATCTTTATTGTTTATAAAAAGGAGATTTTTGCGTTGCTGTGCTTTTTTAGGCCCTCCTTGGGAGATATAAATATCCATCCAACCATCATTGTTAACATCGGCAAAAGTAACACCGTTAGACCAGTGTTTACCGTTATTTATATTAGCTGTTTTGGTGATGTCTTTAAACTTTAAATCGCCTAAGTTTAAAAACACTCTATTTTGAACCTGATTAGCGGTAAAAACGACATCTAAAAGGCCGTCGTTATTTAAATCGGCCACACCCACACCGGCGCCGTTATAAAAATAATCATAATCAAACAGGTTTTCTAAAGTAGCGACATTTTCTTTTAGGCTGTTAGAAAAATTGAGACCACTGTAGGAGGCTTCTAACTTTTCGAAAACCTTTGGCTCTTTAACAATTGTAGCATTAAAATTTGTTTTAGTATTTGAACTTTTTTTATTCGTGTCATTTTTACAGGAAACGCCCAATAAAAGTATGACAATAATTGCATAAGCTAAAGGTTTCATAATTTGTTTGAATTTTGGTTACAAAGTATCGTTAGAGGCTTTTAATTTTTCAGTATTTTCGGCCACTTTAAGGGCTTCAATTATCTTATTTAAATCACCATTAATGACATTGTTTAAGTCATATAATGTCAAGCCAATTCTGTGTTCGGTTACCCGTCCTTGCGGATAATTATAGGTTCTAATTTTAGCAGACCTATCGCCACTGGCTACCATAGATTTTCGCTTGGCGGAGTCGGCTTCCAGCTTTTTAGACAATTCGAGTTCGTAGAGACGTGAACGCAATACTTTTAAGGCCTTGTCAAAGTTTTTGTGTTGTGATTTTTGATCTTGGCATTGGGCCACAATACCTGTAGGGATATGTGTAAGACGTACCGCAGAATAAGTAGTGTTTACAGATTGTCCGCCGGGACCTGATGAGCAATACAAATCTTTTCGTACATCCTTCATATTTATTTCTACATCAAACTCTTCGGCTTCGGGCAATACCATAACTGTTGCCGCCGATGTGTGGACACGTCCTTGTGTTTCGGTTTGTGGCACGCGTTGTACACGGTGCACCCCCGATTCAAATTTTAAATCACCATAAACATCGGTTCCCGTAATATTGAGAATTATTTCTTTAAAGCCACCCGATGTGCCTTCGTTTAAATCGACAACCTCTACTTTCCAACCTCTTTCTGAACAGTATTTGGTGTACATCCTATACAAATCGCCTGCAAAAATACTGGCTTCATCACCGCCGGTTCCGGCACGTATTTCCATCATGACGTTTTTGGCATCTTCGGGATCTTTAGGCACCAAAAGCATTTTAATTTGTTCTTCTAAAATTGGTAATTTTTCAGAGATTTCTTCCAACTCCATTTTGGCCATTTCTACCATTTCGGCATCGCTGTTTTCTGAAATAATTTCTTTAGCCTCATTTATAGAATTCAGATAGGACTCGTATATTTTACCTTTTTCAATAATTTGTCCTAAATCTTTGTACTCTTTATTTAATTGCACATAACGTTTTTGGTTGGTAATAATATCCGGTTGGATTATCAAATCAGAAACCTCATCAAAACGTTGTTTAACAATTTTTAATCTATTTAACATAAATACTCCTTCTTAAGTATCGCAAAAGTACGCAATTTATAGCGTATTAAAAAGGTCGCTTTAAGGTCTTAAAAGCACGCACAAATTGGTCTTTATTTTTTATACCAAAAAGCATTTAAAAAGTGTACTTTTGCGCTATGGCAAGAAAAAAAACAAAGCAAATATTTACCAATATAGAAGTAATTGATGCCGGTGCCAAAGGTAAGAGTGTGGCCAAAGCGCCCGATGGCCGTGTTATTTTTTTAACCAATGCCATTCCTGGCGATGTTGTTACAATACAAACGTTTAAAAAACGTAAAGCCTATTACGAAGGTGACGCTGTAAAATTTCACAGCTATTCTAACAGACGCACGCAATCCGTTTGCAAGCATTTTGGCACTTGTGGCGGTTGTAAATGGCAACACATGAAATATAACGACCAGTTGTATTTTAAACAAAAAGAAGTCGAGCAAAATTTAAAACGTCTCGGCAACATTGACGTTAAAGAATTCATTCCTATTTTAGGTTGTGAAACGCCTTATTTATACCGTAATAAAATGGAATTCTCGTTTTCAGATTCTCGATGGTTGACCAAAGAAGAAATTGCCGAAACCGACATAAAAATTGACCGTCGCGCATGCGGGTTTCATAAACCGGGTATGTGGGACAAAATTATTGACATAGAACAGTGTCATTTACAAGAAGAACCCAGCAATGCTATTCGAAATGGGCTCAAACAGTTTGCTATTGACAATAATATATCGTTTTTTAACCCACGACAACAAACGGGTTTTTTGCGTACTTTAATGATTCGCACAACGTCAACAAAGCAACTTATGGTGGTTTTACAAGTGACGGAAAACGACCAAAAAAAAATAAGCCTTGTACTTAATTATTTAGCCGATAATTTTAAAGATATCACCTCGCTACAATACGTAGTAAATACCAAAGGCAATGACAGCATTTACGATCAAGAAGTTATCTGTTACAAAGGCAATGACCACATAGAAGAAGTTATGGAAGATTTGCACTTTAGTATAAATGCCAAATCTTTTTATCAAACCAATTCGGCACAAGCATACGAACTGTACAAAATCATTCGTTCTTTGGCCAACTTATCGGGTAAAGAATTGGTGTACGATTTATATACAGGCACAGGTACCATCGCTTTGTTTGTAGCTAAAAATGTTAAAAAAGTAATTGGCATTGAAAGTGTTGCCGAAGCCATTAACGATGCCAAAAAGAATGCCCTTAAAAATAATATTACAAACACGTCGTTTTTTGTAGGAGATATGGTTAAAATATTTACACCCAACTTTATTACTAAAAATGGCACACCCGATGTCATTATAACGGATCCGCCACGTGTGGGTATGCACAAAGACGTTGTAAACCAATTACTAAAAATAGCACCCGAGAAAATTGTTTATGTTAGCTGTAACAGCGCCACACAAGCCCGAGACATTGGTTTAATGACAGAAAAATACACCGTTATCAAATCTCAAGCAGTAGATATGTTTCCCCAAACACATCATGTAGAAAATGTTGTACTTTTAGAGCGAAAATAATATTTGTGATGAAAAAATTATTATTCCTTTTTGTGTTATTTTTAAGCATTTACAGTTGCGAAAAAGACGACATCTGCATAGACCCCATCACACCAAATTTAATCATTCGCTTTTATGATAATACCGATGGTATAACACTTAAAAAAGTAACTAATTTACAAATAAAAAACACCGACATAGATAGCATTTACAGTAATAACATTACTGCCAGTGACTCTATTGTCATACCGTTAAATATTAATCAAGACAGTACAACTTACGTTTTAACAATTGATAGTAAGGACGTAGATTTGGCAAATAGCGATACTTTAAAAATATCTTATACCAGAAAAAATATCTTCGTGTCGCGTTCTTGCGGATTTAAAACCATCTTTAAAAACGCAAATCTCAACCTGACAACCGACAGCAATAACTGGATAAAATCTATAAACTTTATTGAGGCACAAAACACCATCGAAAATGAAAGCAAAGCCCATGTTAAAATACTGCATTAGTCTTATTTGTGTATTTACAAGTCTTTTGTGTTTTGCTCAAGAACAAGATACGACGGTTGTAAAGTTAAAATACGGTTTACGTATAGGGATTGACTTGTACAATCCGCTTCAAAAAGCCATCACTCCCGACAGAAAGGCTTTTGAAATTGTAGCCGATTATCGCATTAAACAAAACCTGTATATTGCTGCAGAATTAGGAACAACCGATAAATTAACCCGCTTAGATTATATGCAATTTACAACCAATGGCAGTTATATAAAAGCCGGTGTAGATTTTTCTACTTATAAAAATTGGAAAGGCATGGATAATCTGATTTATTTTGGAGGACGTTTGGGTTACAGTACTTTTAGTCATAATTTACTGAATTACACTATAAACAGCACGCCTTTTTTTGGCGAAATCCCCATCACCACACCTCAAAAATTTAATAATTTAAGCGCCAAATGGTTCGAGATTGTCTTCGGTTTAAAAGCCGAAACTTTTAACAACCTTTTCTTGGGTTTTAGTTTTAGAAGCAAGTTTTTAATATCTGCTACTGAGCCGGTAAATTTTAAAAATTTATTTATCCCAGGCTTTAATCGCGTCTTTTTAAATAATACAGGCTTTGGTTTTAACTACACCTTATCTTATTTGATTCCGTTCAAAAAGAAGTAGGTATATTGTTTTATTCTATTAAATTATTAATAATGCGTTATGTTATTTTCTTTTTAAGTCTATCCCTTTTATCCTGCTCAAAGAGTACTATATCCGAGCCTAATCTAACCCAAATACCAACAGGCTTTATAAGAGGTGCCGATTTATCGGCCTTGCCACAGGTTGAAGCTGCCAATAACACCTTTTACAATTTAGAAGGACAGCAAGAAGATTTGTTAGCTATCCTAAAAAATGCAGGACTCAATACCGTTAGATTAAAACTTTGGAAAAAACCAACCACAAATAATGCCTCGCTTAGCGAAGTCAAAACATTTGCCAATAGGTTAAAAGCGTTGAACTTAAAAGTATGGCTCAATATTCATTATTCAGACACTTGGGCTGACCCGGGTAAGCAAAAAACACCCCTTCAATGGCAAGGACTAACATTTAATACCCTAAAAGATTCTGTTTATAACTACACTAAAAAAGTAGTCTCAGAAATCAATCCCGATTTTGTACAAATTGGCAATGAAATAAACAATGGCTTTCTTTTTCCCCTTGGAAAATTAAGTAGCCATGAGTCACAATTTCTTGAACTTACTTCTAAGGCTATTCAGGCTGTTAGAGACACTCATTCTGGTACTAAAATCATACTACATTATGCCGGTTATAACGGTGCGCAAATATTTTTTGACAAATTTAAAAATACCGATTACGATATTATCGGACTTTCTTATTATCCCAAATGGCATGGCAAAAACTTACAAACACTCTCTTTAACACTCAATAACTTAAGTACTACTTTTAACAAAGACGTTTTAATTGCCGAGACGGCTTATCCTTTTACACTGGGTTGGAATGATTTTACAAACAATCTTATCGGTTCTGTCGACCAGATTTTACCCGAATATGAGCCAACACCTAATG
>CAZMBM010000065.1:0-12000 GCA_964564475.1 uncultured Flavobacteriaceae bacterium
AGTAATACCGTTTTAGATATAAAATCTTTTAATACCAAAGTGGGAATGGGCGTATTATCGGCTCTGTATATTTCGGCGTCATTTTGCCAAACCACATGAAGTATAACCGAATCGTAATTAGGGTCTGTTTCATGATGATGCACATACCAATCTGTGGCTCTAATATGAATTTCTACATTACCTGCCCAGAGCTGGTTCCCAATTTTAATTTTAGCATTGAAAAAGTCGGGGCCGGCATTAAAGTTTTGCCGGCCTTGATTAATAATAAAAATGGGCTCTTTACGGCTACTTAATAGTTTTTTAGAAGTTAAAAGTTGAAGCTTCCAAACATAATGCAAAAAATCTTCCTTCATTATTTTAATTGCAGATGTAATTTTTACTAAGTTAGCCTACTAAGTTAAGAAAAATGTTATGGAAAATAAACTGAAATCTGTTTTTGTTATGCTCTTTATAAACAGTGCGGCTATTATAATGGTCTTTTATATTTATTTACTCATCAATCAAGGTTTTAGTTATGTTTATCTGGGTAATTTAGTTGTGAGTTTTACCATTAGCTTTCTATTCGCTAAAGCGATGTTATTACACAACACCGCACGTACCAGTCCCAATATGTGGTTACGCACTGCCCTCATTTTAACAGGTGTTTTTTTTGTTATTTTTGGATTCTATTCTTCTACAATTAACATAGTACATCTTATTCCCGCACCGGCACTAACGACAGCTTGGTTTTTATATGTTTTTTGGTATTCACGCTTTGGCACACGCCAATCGGATATTTTAAAAATTGGCAATACTTTACCCGATTTTGAATTAGAAGACAGTTTTAAGAACAAGGTAAAATCTTCTTCTTTTAAAGGCAACCCAACTGTATTTATGTTTTACCGCGGCAATTGGTGCCCTATTTGTATGGCTCAGATAAAAGAGTTGGTACAGCAATATAAAGCCTTAGAAAAACGAGGCGCCCAAGTTGTTTTGGTAAGTCCGCAACCACATCATTTTACTAAAAGATTGGCCAATAAATTTGATGTGAAATTCACTTTCTTAGTCGATGTAAAAAATAAAGTCGCCAAACAATTGGGTATTTTTCATAAAAACGGATTGCCTGCCGGTATGCAAATAATGGGCTACGACAAAGACACTGTTTTGCCAACACTTATTGTGACCGATAAAAATGGGGATATTCTCTTTGTAGATTTAACCGACAACTACAGAGTCCGCCCCGAACCCGAAATATTTTTGCTGATACTAGACGGTACTTTTAAAACGGCTTGATATATTCATACGATGACTCAAAGTCATCGTATGAATATGATTTTTAATGAATCGTCCTTACAATATCGTGCTTGGTAATGATGTCGAATTTGCCGTTAGATAAATCTACCAGTACAGCTTGGTTATCACGGTTAATGAGTTTAGATATTTCTTCTACTTTGGTCGCTCTTTTGACTATTGGAAATGCCTTTTGCATGACCTCTTTAATAGGTGTATCGGCTATACACTTATCTTCAAAATAGAGTTTAAACAACTGACTTTCATCTAAAGAGCCTACAAATCCGTTAGCATCTGTAACAGGTAATTGCGAAATGTCACTTTGGCGCATACGATCTATGGCATGCGACACCAACTCTTCTGTTTTAACCGTTATAAGAGGTCTATCATTATGATTTTTAATTAAATCGGCGGCTATAGTTATATCTTCGTCTAAAAAACCACGTTCACGCATCCAATCGTCATTAAACATTTTACCCACATAACGGCTTCCATGGTCGTGAAAAAGGACAACAACAACGTCATCGGGTTTAAAATTGTCTTTGAGTTGTAACAAACCTTTTATAGCAGCTCCGGCTGAATTTCCCACAAAAACACCCTCATCTATAGCCAATTTACGTGTGTAAACAGCCGCATCTTTATCGGTTACTTTCGTAAAACCATCAATAATATTAAAATCGACATTTTTAGGAAGGATGTCTTCGCCAATGCCTTCGGTTATATAAGAGTAGATTTCGTTTTCGTCAAAAATACCAGTTTCGTGGTATTTTTTAAAGACAGAGCCATAGGTATCAATGCCCCATATTTTTATATTGGGATTTTGCTCTTTTAAATATTTACCTACGCCGGAAACAGTTCCGCCGGTACCTACGCCTACCACAAAATGCGTGATTTTACCTGCAGTTTGTTTCCAAATTTCGGGCCCTGTACTTTCGTAATGCGCCAGTGTATTAGACAAATTATCGTACTGATTTACATACCAAGAGTTAGGTGTTTCGGCAGCCAATCGCTTAGAAACAGAGTAATAAGAGCGGGGGTCGTCCGGCTCAACGGCTGTTGGACATACTACCACTTCTGCGCCTACAGCGCGTAAAATATCAACTTTTTCTTTCGATTGTTTATCGGCCATAACACAAATCAATTTATAGCCTTTCAAGGTGGCAACAAGTGCCAAACCCATTCCTGTATTTCCCGATGTACCCTCTATAATGGTACCACCGGGTTTTAAACGACCATCGGCTTCGGCATCTTCTATCATTTTTAAGGCCATGCGGTCTTTTACCGAATTACCCGGGTTAAAGGTTTCGACTTTGGCCAGTACCAAAGCGTCTATCCCTTCTACAATTTTGTTGAGTTTTACAAGAGGTGTATTTCCTATGGTCCCTAATATATTTTGAGCGTACTCCATATAATCTTTTAAAATGTGCGACAAAAATACAAATTTAACGGCGGCTTTTAGGCAAACATTTCGGGAAAAGTCTCTTGAAATGATTTACCTAAAATATGTAATTTAAATTGTGATTGTAAAAAACCCAATCCGTAACCAAACATTTGAATCAACGTAGTGTAAATGCTTAAAAAGCCAACTAAAATGTCCTTATTTTTAAGTAAAGAGTCCATCAAAACAAGCAATAAATACAGGGCGTATAATGCGGTAAGTATTTTACTGAAAGGAAATATAAGCAGACTCACCACAAATCCGAGAAGAAAAAAACTCGGTAGCCAATAAGTGGTTTTAGCTGTATCTTTATACTGTTTATTTAAAATAGGGCGCGCCTTTCCAAAGCTGTAAACCTGATTAAAAAATTGTTCAAAATTTGACCGTCGTTTATGGTACACAAAGGCTTTTTCTATAAACTGTGTTTTGAAGCTGCTTTGCCACAATCTAAAGCACAAATCAATATCCTCACCTATCCTTTGTCTGGCAAATCCTCCTGTTTTTTCAAAAGCCTTTTTAGACAAACCCATATTAAAACTGCGGGGTTGGAATTGTCTATTTTTTTTATGTCCTCTTAAACCGCCTGTAGTTAATACCGACGTCATACTGTAATTGATGGCTTTTTGGATAACTGAAAACGAAGTGTGTGACGTATCTGATCCGCCAAAAGCATCAGTATAATGACCCTTTAATCTTTCGGTTACAGCCGATAAGTAATGAGGCGGCAACATAACATCAGAATCTAAAATAATAAAATAATTTCCCGAAGCCTGTTTCATGCCATAATTGCGACTTACACTCGGGCCCGAATTGTCTTTGTAAAAATATTTTACTGTCAATTTATCCTTGTAATAAGCCACAATATCATCGGCTTTAACGGTAGAACCATCCTCTACAATTATAACTTCAAAATCCGGAATAAAATCTTGACATACCAAACTTGACAACAATTCGTCAATTTCTTGTGGACGGTTATAAACGGGAATAATGATTGAAAAATGTAAACCTTGCAAAATTTAGCAGTGTATTAAGTAGCAAAGATACTTATTTATATATGAACCTTAAAAAAGCCCCGCCATAGCGGGGCTTTTAAACCTTTATTTTAAAAATTTTATTGTCTTACTACTTTATATGTTCCCGTTTTATCGGCTACTTTAACTTTCATAAAATACACACCTGTATTTAGCGAGCTAAGATTTAGTTTATAACTACTCACTCCCGGTTGGGCTATTATTACTTGCTGACCTAATAAATTGTACAATTCTATTTGGTCTATATTTTGTTTGGCATTAAGAAAGACATTGTCTTTAGTTGGATTTGGATAAAAATTAAAGCCTTCTATTACTTGATCTGCAACACTTAGAGTCCCCGTAACAGTTAAAACACCTGAATTATTAACGCCCATTTGCCAGGGCCCTTGAAAGCCGCCATATTGATAGGCACCTCTATTTAACTGGAAACGACTGGCATAGTAATAAGTACCTGCCGTTGTTAACTTAGCTCCTAAATCTAATTGATACTCATCATTGTTTCCTGAATCTGTATTATAAGCTGCTATAAACCAATTGGCATTTGGCCAAGTATTTGGATCTGTATTTGATGTACTATACCCTATCCAAGCTGTAATATCGGGGGCTTGGCCGGCTAAATTTGTCAACTCATCAACCCAAATTTGCGCATAAACATTAAAAGAATCTCCGGCATTTATAGCACCCGTCTCAGGCCATTGTAAAGCAAGCCACCCAATAGTATAATCAGTTGTCGTAAAAGTATAAGGACCTGACCAAGAACTTGTTGAGCCTGCTCCGCAATCTGCTTGTACATAAAAATCGTAACTGGTATTTGTTGCCAAGCCTGATATTGAATTACTATTGCTAACTGTAGATACAAAATTTGCAATAGTTCCGGACGACCCTTGAGTATACCCCGTAAATCCATACTCTACATTCCAACTACTTTCGCTACCTTGAGGTGTCCAAGCTATTTCGGCCGTAGTTGGCGAAACTTTTACGGTATTTCCACTACTTGGTGCCGTACAAGAATTTGTTGTTGTAAAATTTAATTTACTTGACCAAGGACTGTAAACAGCGCCACCTGCCATGTCCGGAATACAATTAGCTTTTACATAAAAATCATAACCGGTATTTGAATTTAAACCATTAATACCGTGTGGATTTCTATCTGTAATATCTGATGTACCTGCCCCTAATGTAAATCCGGCAGTACCGTATTCTACAACCCACATCGTTTCGCTATTGTTGGCTGTCCAACCTATCTGTGCATTGCCTGAACCAACACTTACGGTATTTAGAGATGTTGGTGCAGCACAACTGACATTTGCAGAGGTAAGCGCAGGAGCGCCCAGACACAAACCTTTACCAGTTGCCAAACCACCATCATCGTAAAAGAAACGGTATTTAAAATTTTGTTGTTGGTTGCTTGTAAAATTTTTAAAATCGAAATAAATAGGAAATGGACCGGGACTTGTACAGGTAGTATAATCACCTTGTGTTTGACCTGACCCCGGTTGTCCTTCGGGCATTAATATCCAAGCACCTGCACCGGAGTTGGCATCGGCATCCCAATATTGTAAGCCCATGGCTTCAGAGGTAGATGCCGTCAAGGCAAAAGCCAAATCAATATTCATTATCAATACCTTTTCACCAGCTGCAAAAGCCGCGCTTAAATCGACAACGGGTGATTCTAAATATATTTTATCTCCTACATTAGACACTTGCGAATCGTCAAATTGAAACTTACTGTCACCCATTGTTGGGTTTTGAAGAAGATTAATAGTATTGTAAGGCCCCGTAATTGTCCACGTAGCATCGGGCCAAGTTGTAGTCTGATTAATTGTTTGAGAATAAAATGTGCCGGCTGTTAAAATTAAAGCCAACATTAGTAATGTTTTTTTCATGTTTTTGGGTTTAGAATTTGATTTGTGTCCAAATTTAAACACAATATATATGAAAAACAACTATCTAAATATTTTTTTTAGAAAAACCCTTTTTGTCTTAAATATTTTAAACAAGTTTTTTGGTAAAACATCAAGAATCTTCTTCTCCCATAAAAGAATCCATAATAGCATTGCTCACCCCCATGTTAGAAAAACCGCCATCGTGAAATAAATTTTGTAAAGTCACTTTTTTTGTCAAATCAGAAAATAACGAGACGGTATAATCGGCACATTCTTGAGCGGTGGCATTGCCTAATGGCGACATCTTATCGGCATAAGCAAAAAAGCCTTCAAAGCCTTTAACGCCTGTACCGGCTGTAGTGGGTGTAGGCGATTGTGAAATGGTATTGACGCGTACTTTAAAATCGCGACCAAAAAAATAACCAAAGCTACGGGCTACAGACTCTAGGTAGGCTTTATTATCGGCCATGTCATTATAGTCCGGAAAAACGCGTTGGGCCGCCATATACGATAAAGCCACAATACTTCCCCACGGATTCATCGCTTCTTTTTTGTATAAAACGCTCATAACTTTATGAAAAGACATGGCCGAAACATCGGTGCCTTTCTGTGTCCATTCGTATTTTTGATCTGTATAATGACGGCCTTTTCTTACATTTATAGACATCCCTATAGAGTGCAATACAAAATCTATTTTACCTCCTAAAATATCCATTGATTTAGTGATTAATTGCTCTAAATCTTCAATTGAAGTGGCGTCGGCAGGAATAATCTGAGAGCCTGTTTTTTGAGCCAATTCATTTATGGTACCCATCCGCATAGCAATGGGGGCATTTGTTAAAACAAATTCACCACCTTCTTTATGAACACGTTCTGCGGTTTTCCAAGCGATTGAATTTTCGTCTAAAGCGCCAAATATAATTCCTTTTTTTCCTTTTAATAAGTTGTACATAAACTTGTATTTAATTGTTTTGTTTTTTGGCAAATATAAAGGTTTTACTGTAATAGTGCTTTGGCATGTAAAAGTGCCGATTCTGTTATTGTTTTTCCTCCAAGCATTTCTGCCAATTCTAAAATACGGGCGTCATTATTTAATAGTTTGAGCTGTGTTTTAGTCTCTTTATTGTCAATCTCTTTAAAAACTTTGTAATGTTGATGAGCTTTGGCAGCTATTTGTGGCAAATGTGTAATGGCCAATACTTGCATATTTTTAGCCATATTTTGTAAAATTGCGGCTACTGCATTGGCCACTTCGCCCGAAATACCGGCATCTATTTCATCGAAAATAATGGTAGGCAACTGGCTATGGTTAGATAAAATAGACTTTATACCCAACATAATTCTAGAGCGCTCGCCTCCGGAGGCCACTTTCGAAATCCTACCAAATTGCCCCCCTTTATTGGCTTTAAATAAAAAATCTAAACTATCTATCCCATTCGACATTAATTTATTTGTTTTAGAAATAACAATGTTAAACTGTGCGTGTGGCATACCCAATTTAGCTAAAAGGCTTTCTAACTTCTGTTGCAAATCGGATAAAATTATTTGACGTTTTTTATGAATGGTGTCGCCTAATTTTAATAAATCTTCTTTTAAGATATTAATCTGATTTTCTATTTCTACAATTGCGGTGTCAGAATTATTAACAAGAGCTATTTTACGTTCTAATTGGTCTCTTTTTTCTATAAGTTCGGCAATAGTAGCAAGTCTGTGTTTTTGTAATAAATTATTTAAAACATTATAACGTTCTTGTTTTTCAATTAATTCATTAGGGTTTAAATCAATTGTCTCTTTATAATCTAAAAGCTCTTGATAAATATCGTCGAATTCTATTTTTAAACTTTCAATTCTTTCTGCTAACTGTACAAAATTACCGTCGTATTGTGCTATGGTTTTTAGAGAAGCGAGGTAGGTAACTAAAAGCTCATTTAGACCCACTTCCTGAGATTCGGCAGTATTGATAGCCGCATTTAAAGCCTGACTAATTGTATCAATATTTTCTAGTTTCTCTAGAGTATTTTCGAGTTGAGACAGTTCATTTTCCTCTAAATTTGCCTTTACTAATTCGTCGTAAATAAAAACATTGTAATCGTGATTGACAAGACTCCGATTTTTCTCTGTAATTAATTGCTCTAACTCTTTTTCTTTAAGCTTAAGCTGATGTAATTTCTGTCTGTAAGTATCTAGAGATTCTTCAGTATGTGCCAATACATCCACTATTTGAAACTGGTAATCTAATTGACTTAATTTGGCTGTTTCTTGCTGCGCATGAACATCAATTAAATATTGGCTCAAATTTTGTAAGGCATTTAAATTAATGGGAGTATCATTTAAAAAAGCACGTGATTTACCGCTAGGTAGAATTTCTCTTCGCAAAATAGATTCATCGTCGTAATCTAAATCGTTTTCTTTAAAAAAGCTGTATAGATTGTAATTTTTGATATCGAAAACGGCTTCTATTATACATTTTTTATCGGTATTTTTAATAATTGACAAATCGGCACGTTGGCCTAAAACTAAGCCAAGTGCTCCCAACAAAATTGATTTACCTGCCCCTGTTTCTCCGGTGATTATAGACAGGCCTTCTTTAAAATCAATTTTAAGGTGATCTATTAATATATAATTCTGTATAGCTAAAGAAGTGAGCAAAAGACAAATTTTTAATCTTTGTAAAAATAGGTAATTACTTGAAGAAATAAACAAAAAAATGACTTTTAAACGTCCCTTTTAATTATTCAATTTCTTCCATTTTGAGTTGTTATAAGGCGATATTTTTAGCAAAACACTGCGCAGTTTGGCTACATCATAAGTAGGGCCTCCCGAAAATATAGACACTATTTCATCGGCCTTGGCATCTGTAAAAACACGCAAAAGAAAAGCATTTGGGCGGGCATCGTAAATTTTTTGAAGTCGTATTATCGCATTGGCTATAGCTTTTTTAGCTACTTCGGCATTGGTTGACATAATATCTAAACCTTCTCTGTGATATTGATAAATGGCCTTTCTATATTCTGAATAAACAGGTGATAAAATATTTTCGTTTAATTCGTAACGCGTTCCGTTACCATCTATTTTACCCCAGCCTACATAACCACTTTGCTGGGCTTGGTTTAAAACATTCTCGGCTTGCTCATAAAAAATCTCACCGCCATTCGGTGCAAAAGAATCGGCATCTATTCCTAAAATTGTATAGGCATAAAAGGTTAAAATAGAAACCAGATTATTATCGAAACTGTTTTCATTATAAAAAAAAGGATCAAACTCTTTGTACGAAAACGACAAATTATCGTCCTTAAAGTTGAAAATTGTTGTTTGGTAATTGGTCTTGTAAACAGGTCTGTTTACTTGAATTTGAATATTTCCCTTAAATTGGTTGGGTTGGGGTTGCTCTAAAATAAAAATACTGATACCACACTTTATTTTTTCAAAAGGCTTTACCGTTCTGTTTGTCCATTTGGTTGTATTTAAATATTCTGAAATAGTATTTTGAAGCGTGGTAAAAATAGTTCGGTTAGAGCCTCTTATCCTATCAGAATTAACCGTTACCGTACAGTTTAATTCTTGTGCCGTTAGGCTTAAACTACTGATTAATAGAATAAATAATACTGTTTTACGCATTGAATCTGATTAAAATCTCTTTAAAAATATCTTTAGCCACTAATTCTTTATCTTTTAACGGAAAGCTTTTAGTATTAGTATCGGCATCAATAATTGTTATTTTATTGGTGTCATTTTTAAATCCGGCTCCTTTATCTTTTAAAGAATTCAATACAATTAAATCGAGATTTTTGCGCCTTAGTTTGTCTATAGCATGGACTAACTCATTGTCTGTTTCAAGGGCAAAGCCAACCAAAAACTGCTTTTTTTTATGTTGTCCCAAGTGGGCCAATATATCTTTTGTGGGAACCAAATCTATATTTAGTGTGGTCTCTTTTTTCTTGATTTTTTTAGAGGATTGTAAGGCCGGTTTATAATCGGCTACAGCCGCCGCCAAAATAGCAATATCAGCCTCGGCAAAATGAGATGTTGTAAGGTCAAACATATCATCTGCGCAAACAACATCAATTCTGTTTATATTACTCTTATCTGTTTTTAGGGCAGATGGCCCCATAACTAGAGTCACCTGTGCCCCTAAATTAACCGCTGTATTAGCCAAAGCCACACCCATTTTTCCGGAAGAATGATTTCCTATAAAACGCACAGGATCAATAGCTTCATAGGTAGGCCCTGCTGTGATTAATACTTTTTTACCAAAAAGCGGTAACGATTTAACTATACTCTGCTCTAAAATTTGCACTATGGTTTCGGGTTCTGCCATACGCCCTTCGCCTATAAGTCCACTGGCCAATTCACCACTATCGGGTGCTATAAAATGGTGGCCAAAACTTTTTAGAATGTCGATGTTTTTTGTCGTTGTAGGATGCTTATACATATCTAAATCCATAGCAGGAGCAAAATAAACGGGGCATTTTGCCGAAAGGTAAACAGCCATAAGCAAATTATCGGTTACACCCTGTGCCATTTTAGCCATGGTATTGGCTGTTAAAGGGGCAAAAAGCATATAATCTGCCCACAAGGCCAAATCTACATGACTATTCCACGTAGCATCTTTATCCTCTTCTTTAAAGAAAGAAGAATAAACAGGTTTTTTAGAAAGTGTAGAGAGTGTTAACGGCGTCACAAAATCTTTAGCCGCAGGCGAAATGACAACTTGTACTTCTGCACCGGCTTTAATTAACAATCTAATTAAAAAGGGTGTTTTATAAGCAGCAATTCCGGCTGTTATGCCTAAAAGGATTTTCTTACCGCTTAAAACAGACATCAGTCTTGAGTTTCTATTTTTCTGTAGTAAATTTTGTCATTTAACCACTCTTCTAGGGCTATGGCGGCAGGTTTTGGTAATTTTTCGTAAAATTTAGACACTTCAATTTGCTCTTTATTTTCGAAAATTTCTTCTAAATTATCGTTATAAGTAGCAAACTCTTCTAATTTCTCTACAAGTTCTCTTTTAAGGTCGGCATTAATTTGTATAGCACGTTTTGCCACTATAGAAATAGCTTCATAAATATTTTGTGTTTTCGCTTCTATTTTATCTCTATCGTAAGTAATTGTAGAAATGGGTGCTTCAGAATTTTTATAATCCATAATTTATTTTGTTTGTTTTATTAATACTTGTAACTCTTCTTCCAAAGTATTTTTAGAATCTTTAATTTCTTCTATAAATTTAGATTTGGGAAATACTTTTACGAATTTTTTATAATAGCTCAACGCGTTCTTAATACGTTCTTCTTTTTTACTTTCAACACTTTTAACACCTAATTCAAAAGAAGCTTTAAACTTTAAATACAAGGTTTCTTCTTTATAAATAGTTCCGGGAAAATCTTCTAAAAAATTATCAAATGCAACAATAGCGGCGTTGTATTTTTCTAAATCTAAATACTGCTTCGATATTTCGAAATATTTTTTTTCTAAGCGTCTGCTTAAAATCACATAAATATCATTGGCTTCTTTTAACTTATCTGAATTAGGGTAACTGTTTATAAATTCTTGTAAAACGTCAATGGCTTTATGAGTATCTGTTTGATCCAAGCTGTATTTGGGTGATGCCAAATAATAGCCCTTAGCCGATAAAAACAAGGCTTCTTCTCGCTTTGAACTTTTAGGGTAATTGTTGACAAAACGTCTGAAATGATAACCCGATAAACTGTATGATTTGGTTTTGTAATACGAATTGGCCATCATAAACTGTATGCGCTCCATTTGTGGCTTGCCTGTATAGGCTGCTAAAACTTTTTCAAAAAGTGTTAAAGCTTTGGCATACTCTTCTTTATTATACAAATCTGTAGCCATTTTATAACGTTCATCAGGTTTCCCTTTATTCAAGACCTTTTGATAAGGACCACAAGATGCGACGAGTAAAAAAGTTACTATAACTAAACTAAAATGTTTTAATTTTTGCATGCGGCAAAAGTAGGTATTTAAAATGGATTAATAAAATGGATTTTACAAGCGATTTGAGCAAGCAAATGTAGTATAGTTCACTACTATAAAGCCATTTATATTTATAAAAATATGTTAATTAATTTGTGTTGGCGGTGTCGTTATTAACTGTTTGATATCATTATCAAACAAATAAAAACCACTTTTATCATCGCCAATAAGTCTAATTTTGTCGAGTATTGTACGCGCTAAAGCTTCTTCTTCTATTTGTTCTGACACATACCACTGCAAAAAATTATTGGTGGCATAATCTTTTTCTTGTAAAGATATATGTACCAATTCGTTAATAGACTTAGATACCATAACTTCGTGTGACAACAGGGTTTCAAAAACTTCTTTAAACGTTCCGAATTCACTTGGTGAAGCCTTTAAGGCA